>NZ_JAUOPP010000026.1:0-61590 GCF_030547765.1 Colwellia sp. 6_MG-2023
GCAACTCAACCTGCTTTACTTAACCGCTTGAACATCAGTCCTGATAATTGGCTAACGTTAACCAAAGACTTTAGACGGTTGTTTCATGGCGCGGTAGGTCACAGTGATGTATTAACAGATTATTGTGAGCATAAAGGATTAAAGCGACGAACCAATGTTAATTGTTGTGATAAACTTCTAGCGTAACCATTTAACCATAATAACCACCTACCTATATCACGGTTAAACTTTCGCACGTCTAAAAATAGGTATTTCTCTTATTTATTTGATAATTTCGTCAAATGATTCTTATCAGGGCTGATAAATAATTATTGCATTTATTTTGAATCGCTATTTCACCTATTTTATTTTAATATACTTTATTGCTTTATAAGCGAGTGTCCTCGTTAATTTACTCGTTAATTTAATTTTTTATCAAGGGTTTCAGTGAAATAGAATGTATAAGACAAGTAGGATATATGAGAACTTTGATTATTGCTTGCGTTGTATTGTTTATTAGTGCTTGTTCAAACACTGATTGGCGTACAGCGAGCCGAGAGCCTGCGGGTATTGCTACTCTTCCTAGTGAAGATAGCAGAGCTATTATTGAATTTTATGCTGCCGATGCGTATAGCTGGCGTGGTTGGTTTGCTGTTCACCCTTGGATTGCAATCAAAGAAGAGAAAGCAACTAAGTATAATGTTTATGAAGTTATAGGTTGGCAAGTAGAACGTGGCTTATCTGCTATAAGAGAATACGAAACGGAGACACCAGATAGATATTGGTTCGGATCCAAACCTCAATTATTGCTTTCGATTAAAGGGGAGAAGGCCGCTGAGCTTATTCCCCAAATTAAAGCAGCCATAGCGGCTTACCCTTGGGCAAATGAATATCGTGTTATTCCAGGCCCAAATAGTAATACCTTTGTCGCTTGGGTGGCGCTTCAAGTACCCGATCTTGAACTAGAATTACCGTTTAGTGCCATTGGCAGTGGTTATGCCGATTAATGAGTGTAATTAACAAAATTACAAAATCTACAAGGTAAGTCGCTCAAATTTTCAAATTTGAACAACACAGACTTCTCAACTAAGGTTAATAAATAACTTGTATGTAGCGACCCTTTACAATCCTATAAACTTTTTAAAGTTTGTTGATTGGATTACAAAGAGTAACTTGTTCAATTTGAAGTAAATTGGGATTATTTCCTAATGAAACTTTATATAATAGCCTTATTTAAGCTATACAATGTTCTACAGTTGTGATGTCTATTTCAAACCATCATAAAAACAATAACTAATAATAAGAAACAGACCATGAATGTTCTAAGTGCTTTTATACTTAACGTTGCTATATATTCAATTTTCCCTCTGTTATTAACCACTGTAAAACCTAAATCACGCACGATCTTATTTTATGTATATATCAGTACTGTATTAGTTTTAGGTGGCGTGCTCGGTAGTATTTATTCATTTAAGTTAAGCGAAAACATCGTTATTTCAGGCGGAACTATCGCTTTTGGTGCTTTCATGATGAGTATTACCATGCTGATAATAATTGAACGTAACGTCAGCGTTATCAATAATGTAATGAAGCTAGTTTTACTGGTGAATACGCTTACTTATCTTAGTTTTAAACTTTACAGTTTGTTGCTTGACTCAGATGTAGTTATTAATCATCTTAATATTTCGATAGATATATTTCAGACTTCTTTTTCAATGCTATTAATAGGTGGAGGATTAATAATTTTAGAGTTATTAATCTTACTGTTTTTGTTTATTCAAATTCGTAAAGTTATCTTTAACATTTCTTTTCTTGCCTTTATTTATACTGCTGCATTTATCGTTATTTTATGTATTGATGGTTTGCTATTTCCTCTGATTGCGATTGGTTTGGATGAAAACCTAAGCAATATCATCATGGATAATATAACCGGTAAATTGATACTAGCTTTAAGCTATAGTTTTCCTATGTTGATTTTTTATTGGGTATTTAAACGACATTTAGTGCGATTTCTAAAATCCCCCATACAGCTTAAAGATTTGATGACCGCACCAAGAAAAAAATTACTTGAAGAACTTCATCGTTACGAAATGCAGGATCAACAATTACGCCAAAAGAATTTAGAATTATTAGAATTGTCTAATCAGGATTCACTGACATCATTAGCCAATAGAAGAAAATTTGATGACGCCTTAAATATTGAATGGAAGCGGTGTGAACGTAGTAAAAAACCTCTAACATTGGTGATTGGTGATTTAGACTTTTTCAAGCAATATAACGATCAGTATGGTCACCAAAAAGGTGATCATTGTCTTAGAGCGATAGCAGTTCTGTGGGGAAAGTGTTTTAGCCGTCCTGCAGACTTGGCTGCTCGAATAGGTGGTGAAGAATTTGCCATGATATTACCCGAAACGCTGGCAGCTCAATGTGTTGATGAATTAAATCTGTTTATGCAAAGATTACAATCGGAAAAAATTCCCCATATAAAATCTATGGTGTCAGATTATGTCACCATGAGTATTGGAGTGGCTAGTGCTATCCCCAATAAAGATAGCTCTGCGAATGAGTTATTAGATTTAGCTGATAAGAATCTTTATCAAGCTAAACAGCAGGGAAAAAATCGTATTATTAGTACAAATAACTAAAAATTAATAAAAAATTAATAAGGACAGTCAATTAAATATTTAGCTCTTATGTTCAAATAGTGAAATGAGTTGAAATTTTATGAGGGTATGGCATAAATAGATTATATAGCACTTGAAAGGAATCAAATTTTGAAGGACAAGGAAAAAATCGCATTATTTATTGATGCTGATAATGCGCCTGCTGCAAAGATTGATGTTATTTTGTCTGAACTTGCACGTTATGGTGTTGTTAACATTCGTAAGGCTTATGGAAACTGGAAAAGTCACTGTATTAAACCTTGGGAAGATGTTCTTCATGAATATGCCATTCAACCTATTCAACAATTTGATCTAACCAAAGGTAAAAATGCCACCGACATTGCACTCGTCATTGATGCGATGGATATTCTTTACACTAAAGATGTAGATTCAATTTGTCTCGTTTCTTCTGATTGTGATTTTACACCACTCGTCACTCGTGCATTAGCCGATGGTAAATTTGTTATTGGGTTTGGCGAAAGAAAAGCTCCAAGTGCTTTTGTTAATAGTTGTTCTAAATTTCTTTATTTAGATGAAATGAAGCAAGAGGAAAAGCCGGTAAGTAAAAGTGAACCAAGTATTAAGTGTGATACTAAATTAATAAATATGCTTCGCCAAGCGGTTGAAGCGTCTGAAGATGATGCAGGTTGGGCACAACTAGGGCCTATTGGAAAACACATATCAAATCATGCTTCCTTCGATCAACGTAATTATGGTTTCAAAAAATTGAGTGATTTGTTTGCTGCAATCGATTTATTTGAAATGAAGCGTACGAATGGCTCTGTTACTTGGGTAAGGGACATACGTAAACATAAGTTAGTCTAGATGGATTTATCAATTTTTATCAATATGATGTTAAGTGCTGCTTGGTATTTAATACCAAGCCTCATAATTATTTCTATCATAAAATCTTCTTGGTTCAAAGGTTTACTTGGTGAGTGGCAAGTTAACTTACTGATTAAGCTATTCTTAGACAAAAATACGTATCACCTTATTAAAAACGTAACATTACCAACATTTATTAATAATATAGAACAGGGAACAACTCAGATAGATCACATTATTGTATCCCAATATGGTATTTTTGTGGTTGAAACCAAAAATATGAAAGGATGGATATTTGGAGGTGAAAACCAAAAGCAATGGACGCAACAAATCTATCGGCACAAATCAAAATTTCAGAATCCACTTCACCAAAACTATAAACACGTTAAAACATTAGAATCTTGCTTATTTACTGATAACAATAGTGGAAACACTCCTATATTCTCAGTTATCATCTTTATTGGTGATAGTACCTTTAAATCGAAAATGCCTGACAATGTAAGGTTTGCACGCGGTGGTATCAGATATATTAAAAGTAAAACTGACATTGTTTTCAATACAGAAGAAACACAAAGTATTATCGAACAGATTGAAAGTGGCAGGTTAGAGTATAGTTTTAAAACTAACCGACAACATGTTAAACATGTCAAAGAAATTATCCAAGCTAAGACTCATAGCAAACTTTGCTCAAAATGTGGTGCTGAAATGGTTTTACGTAAGGCGACTAAAGGTAAGCACTTAGGTAATGAATTTTGGGGATGTAGTATGTTTCCAAAGTGTAGGAATATTATCCAAGCAAGGCGTTACTAAGGCTTTTATGTAATAAGTTAAATTAGTATATGGAAGATATTAGCTGTATTTTTTGTCAACATATTAGTAAAGAATTTTCAGTTTTTTATTGTTATGGTATGTGCAAATTGTAAATTTGCGTAGGAATCGATTTTGGAAATGAAAATTAGACGGTTAGCAAGCTCAGATAACAACGATTTATTTGAAATATATAATTTCCCATCACTTTTAGAGAATACTTCTCAGCTGCCTTTTCTTAATGCAGAGATAGTGGAAAATTTATTTAATAGTCCAGATAATTATACTTTAGTTGTCGAGAGTCAATCTCGGGTTGTTGGGCATATAACTATTTTCTTGAAAAATAAAATTCGAGAAAAGCATGGGGCAAGTATAGCTATAGCTGTTCATCCTGATTCTCATGGTAAAGGCGTTGGTAAAATGCTAATGCTTGAGGCTATAAATCAAGCTGATAATTGGTTGAACTTAGTGCGCTTAGAGTTAGAAGTACACGCTGATAATTTAGCTGCGATATCACTTTATAAACATGTTGGGTTTGAAATAGAAGGCACTAAAAAATTAAGTGCCTTTAAATCAGGCAAATATTTAGACGTACATATGATGTCAAGAATACGACCAGATTATCTGGCAAAGTGATAAATAATTTAAATATAAACAATGCAAATAAAATACTCAGCTTTATCTATTTATTAAGGTGTTACCAATATGTCTAATGCAAAAACAAATTGTCTTTGTGGTGCTGTCACAATCACTGTGAAAGAGGTTGATCCTAAGTTTACAGTTTGCCACTGCCAATCATGTAGAACTTGGGGGGGAGGGCCATTCTTTGCGGTTAAATGCGGAACTAACGTAAAAATTGAAGGTGAAGATAAAATTAAAATGTATGAGTCATCATCTTGGGCATCGCGAGGTTTTTGTAATGAATGTGGCACTCATCTGTTTTATAAATTTAAAGCTACAGGTGAATATAATATGCCGGTAGGGATGTTTCATAACTTAAAAGGGTTAGAAATGGATATGCAATATTTTAGTGATATGCGACCTAACTATTATTGCTTTTCAAATGCAACCAAAGAGATGACTACCGATGAGATCATGGCTTATTTTTCAGCTGAAATATAATTAAATTTATAATAAAAATATTAAATTAAAGTGCTAAATTAAAATGATAGTTGGCTGTGAAAAATGTTAATGCTCATATTAGGGTTAGTAATCACTTTTCAGTTAGTGAAGAGTAAATTTACTACGTTGACATTTTATTTTTATGAATATATGATTTATATATAATTCATATATGGAACGCATAATGGGAATCGTAAAAATATCAGACGAATTGCATGAAGAAATTAGAAAGTCGAGCAATGTCATGTCTAGGTCTATCAATTCACAAGCAGAATTCTGGATAAAACTAGGTATGCTAGCTGAGTTAAACCCAACACTTACTTATCACGAAATCATTAAAAAGCAATTATTGAAAGAAAAACTTACTATTGCGGAGCTTTTACATGAATAAATCAATGTTAAAAACTGATGCAGAAATTGAGTTTATGAGAGAGTCAGGTAGACTTTTAGTTCAAGTATTTAAAATGCTTGATGATTTTATCTGTGAAGGGATAACAACATTAGAGATTGACGCTAAAGTCGAAAGTTATATTGTTAATGTATTACATGCTCGCCCTGCGAGTAAAGGGCAGTATGGTTATCAATATTCACTTAACTCATCGGTAAATGATGTTGTCTGTCATGGTGTACCTAATAATATCTCTCAATTAAAAAGCAAAGATATTGTAAATATTGATATTACCTTAGAGAAAAATGGTTATATCAGTGATTCAAGCAAAATGTATGTACTTAGCACCGCTAGTCCTGAAGCTAAACGTTTAGTTAAAACAACGTATGAAGCTATGTGGAAAGGTATTCAAGTAGTAAAACCAAAAGCAACATTGGGTGATGTTGGTCATGCCATACAAAAACATGCCGAAGCTTCTGGTTATAGTGTCGTTCGAGAATATTGCGGACATGGAATCGGTAAAGAAATGCACGAAGATCCTCAAGTACTTCACTATGGGAAACCACATACAGGCTTAGTGCTTGAAGCGGGAATGACATTTACTATAGAGCCAATGATTAATCAGGGTTCGCAAAAAATAAAAATTAAAAATGATGGCTGGACCGTAGTGACTAAAGATAAGAAACTATCTGCACAATGGGAACATACTATTTTAGTGACAGAGACTGGTTTTGAAGTATTAACGCTTCGAGATGAAGAAAAAGCGGCTTAACAAATTATGTAAAATGTATTAAGCGTTAGCTCTTGCTTAGTCGTTGTTTATTATAACTAATTATCCTTGCTATTTTATGGAGTATATAGCCAATATGGAGCACAAATGATTATCCAAGTTTTTAGACCAAAGCAGCTCGCAGATATGGCGCGAGACTATAAGTTATTTGCAGATGGTGTAGAGGTAGCAACAATTACAAGAGGGTCTATACAATCGATTGAAATTCCCGATGATACTAAAAACCTTCAGGCAAGAATTGATTGGTGTTCAAGTCAAACTTTTCCAGTTCACGCTATAACTGAAAATGGCATTGTTATTAAAAATTCCTTTGCGAGTAATATAATAACATTGCTTTTATTACCCTTGTATTACATTACTTTCGGTAAAGGTAAGTATTTAAAAATTGAATCTGACATGTCACGTTAATGTTTAGCTTAGCGAAAAACGGTATAGACTCGTTATATTGTTAACGTATTTTGAGAGGTAGTATGAAAACAATTGGTCTTTTAGGTGGTATGAGCTGGGAAAGCTCAGTTGGATATTATCGAAAGATTAATGAAGGCATTAAAGCAGCTTTAGGAGGCCTGCATTCTGCAAGAATTGCCATGTATAGTGTTGATTTTGATACCATTGAGAAGTTACAACACACTGGTGATTGGGATGGTACTGCAAAAATACTCTCTCAAGCTGCCATTAATGTTCAACGTGCTGGAGCTGATTGTTTACTTATTTGTACAAATACCATGCATAAAGTTGCTCCTCAAATAGAAGAAGCGATTAATATCCCTTTATTACATATAGCTGATGCTACTGCTGAAGTTTTGGTTAAAAGAGGAATTAAAACGGTTGGCCTATTAGGCACGGCTTTTACTATGGAGCAAGATTTCTACAAAGGGCGTCTACGAAATAATTATGGTTTAACGGTGCTAGTTCCTGATGAAACAGATAGAAAAATTATTCATCATGTTATTTATAAAGAGCTTTGCCTTGGAAATACCATTCCATCTTCTAAAGATGAATACCTCAGAATTATTAATTCTTTAGCTAATCAAGGCGCCGAGGCGGTAATTCTTGGATGTACTGAAATTGGCATGCTAATTGATCAAAGCGATACAAATGTTACCTTGCTAGATACCACCGCTATTCATGCACAAAAAGCAGTTAAATGGGCAATTGAATAGTAAGTAACCTGAGCTCGGCTTAATATATTCTTCTCTAATCGCTACTTTTACTAGCAATAGACTAGCTATTGACGCGAAATTTTCCTTGAAGAAAGAAAAACTATCAAGCTAGAGTATAAGTTAAATTTTATTAATAATTATTTCAATGGATTAAAAACATCTTAAACCGAGTTCAGGTTAAGTAGATAATAAAATTCAACATCGTGATAGCCGATTTTATCAGCTTTTACATTTTAATCACTAATTTAGCCTGTTTGGGCTGTAAAATACATTAAGGTAATTGTTATGATTTCGTGGCCATGTATGTTGAAACTTGATGGTGATGATGAACTTATTTACTTAGATTCATTTCAAAAATTTAACTTAGAGTGTAGTGGACTTATTTTTACTGACGATGATTATGTAATCGATGCATCAGGTAACTGCTATCTGATTAAGTCTATTTCAGGGATGCTTGATTTAATTGCCAACGACATTAGGCTGTCAATAGACGAAGTTGTAAAATTAGTACGTGCGCATGAATTTAATAAGGTTTCTGTTTGTCTTACGAAAATTAATTTTTTAACCGTTTCTGAAGCGATACATTCATTAAATTATTAACTTCATAAACTTGTTTTTTAAACAAACAGCCGCTAGTGATGTTGCTATTTATTATTACAACGAGTTACGTTAGTCACTACATAAGGCGAGACCCAAAAGAGGTTATTACGAAATGCCAGAGCCTGATCCGCTAAAAATAAAAATATTCCCAACACCAAAAGATTTAAGCCAATGGCTAAAGGCTAATCACGCGTCTGAAAGTGAGCTTTGGGTTAAAATATACAAGAAAAATACGGGTATTGCGAGTGTCACTTGGAATGATATCGTGATCGAGGCGCTTTGCTGGGGATGGATTGATGGTGTTAAAAAATCAATTGATGCGCAAGCTTATCTGCAACGTATTACGCCAAGAACTGTACGAAGTAACTGGTCTAAGAGGAATACCGAGCATGCTGAACGTTTGATACGTGAAAACTTAATGATGGAGCCTGGTCTTGTGCATATTCGCGCGGCAAAAGCGGATGGTCGTTGGGAAAATGCTTATGTTGTCAGTGAAATAGAAGTTCCCACCGATTTTTTAGTTGCACTAGAGAGTAAGCCAAGCGCAAAAACTTTTTTTGAAAAACTAACTAAATCAAGTCGCTATGTTATAGCTCATGGTTTAATAAGTGCGAAAAAAGCCGAAACTAGATCAAGGCGTTTTACAAAATTTATTAACATGTTAATTAATGAAGAGAAGCCCAAATAAATTAAATGTAATATTGCAAACAAAACAGAGTAAATCATTTAACAGTGTTTAGGCGCTAAGGAATAATATTGAGTAAAGTTGTTATTTTTGGTAATTCAGGATCGGGGAAATCAACGCTCGCAAAACAGTTAGCGTTACACGACGATCTTGCTCATTTAGATTTAGACACTATTGCTTGGAAACCGATTACTCCACCAGAGCGATTGCCTATTGCCGAGTCTAGTATATTGCTGAATAACTTTTTATTAACCCACAATAACTGGGTAGTTGAAGGTTGTTATGCCGATTTATTAGCAGTTGTCATTGAGCAAGCAGACGAAATTATTTTTCTAAACTTACCTGTTTCTGCTTGCATAAAAAATGCTAAAGCTCGCCCTTGGGAACCACATAAATATGAAAGTAAGGCTGCTCAAGATGCTAATTTGGCAATGTTAGTGAATTGGATTTCACAATACGCTGATCGAACCGATACCTTTTCGAAAGTTGCACATGAAAAGTTATATCACGACTTTAAAGGTAAGAAACGAATGCATTTGTCGAATGAGCCAGAAGTCTAACAAATTATTGCAAAGCACAAATAATTTACAATTTCATTCTGAAATGTCGTAATTATATTGCTTTAAAGTCAAATCAAATAGTTAAGATGGTTAGCGTAATTAAGATTAATAGGAATACTTGTGAAAAAAGAAATTGATAAGCTTGCTTGGTTACACATTCAAGACGGCAAACTACTAAGTGCTCGCTCAAAAGATAAACTGCTGTTTTATATTCCAGGTGGTAAACGAGAAGCAGGGGAGTCTGATGAGCAAGCACTGATACGGGAAGTTAAAGAAGAAATATCGGTAGATTTAATGCCAGATTCGATTCAATATGCAAAAACTTTTAAAGCACATGCCGATGGTAAAAATACCGATACTGTTGTGAAACTAACGTGTTATTTTGCCGACTTTTACGGGGAACTTGCTCCAGCTGCTGAAATAGAAGAAATTGATTTTCTTGACTATCAGGATAAACATCTTTGTTCACTTGGATCTATTAAAGTGATGGATTGGCTCAAGAGCCAAGGTTTATTAAATTAATTTTATACCGTGATTGAATACTAGCTAAAACACCACTAAAGGTAATTAAACGATTATGAATAATGCCGTCCCGAACTTAACTAAAGAGCAAGTAATTGAACAGTTATTATTAGAACATCATTTTGAAGGAGGGTATTTTCGTCAGACATTTAAGGCCAATCATAGAGATAAAGTCTGTACTGTGCGTGGTGAAAGAACAACGATGTCGGCAATATTTTATATGTTGACTGAAGATAATCATATTGATCACTTTCATACCAAGTATTCGGATGGTATTGAGTTTTATCATATGGGAGCGCCAATTACTTATCATATGATTTACCCTGATGGGCGTTATAAAAAAGTGGTGGTTGGCCCAGATATAGTCAATGGTCAGCAATTACAACTTGCCGTTCCTGGTGGCACTTATAAAGCTGCCGAGTTAACTTCTGGTTCATATGGTTTAGTAAGCGAAGCTGTAGCACCAGGTTGGGAGCAAGAAGATATGATAGAAGTAAGTCGAGAAGAATTACTCAGTAAATTTCCTCAACATAAAGTTGTGATTGAGCGTTTAGCGAATAAAATGTAGCGAAGCAGTAGTGTAGGTTTAAATAATACATCGTATTAGCATTGTTTTTTTATATTTGTAATGAGTAGCAACGTCGAGTCATAGCCAATATCATTGATTCTTCGTTTTATCCTTATTATTGCGATAAGTTATACACTTATACTGCTAAAACGTCGTTTTTATGACTGTTTATGCTCACTATTATCTGTGCCATATGTTCGTTGATGAACTGATAATAAATATAATTTAATGCTTATCAAAATCAGGGATTTATGTGAAAATGTTATTAACTCATTCATATTAAGGAAAAAAAATGATTTTTAATCGTAATATTATTGCACTAGCTGTAGCAAGTGTTTTGGCTTCATGTGCTGCGCCGCCGGTTGATAACACACCAAAAAATCCTACTTCTGTGATTACAGCAAAATTTAGTATTAATGGTTTATATCTACCAGATCACGCGGGCAAACAAACCGTATATACACGAGAAGATATGCGAGCAATACACCAAAAAGCTGAATTTGACAGCTTTTATATGGGATGGGCTAATTACGATACTACCAATATTTTCCGCATGACTGAAAATTTACTTTGGGAAGTTGATAATGATAGAGAAACTTATCGAGAATGTAAGTTAAGTGGCTGTACTGATCTTTTTGAAAATTTTATGGCGAAAACCCAAGCGTCTTCAGAAGAGGAAGAAGAATATGAAACTTATGAAGAACGTGGTTGTGCTGTAACATTAGATAAAAATGATTTTACTGTTGTTGCAACAAACAGTACGCGTCAAATAGGCGGTTTGCCCGCTCAAGAATATACGGCTACTTGGGTCACAGAGTTTAAAGATTCTGCAGGTAAAGTTGATCTTAACCTATTACAATTTGTATTTTGGACGACAACCCCGACAGCAGAAATGACCCATGCTTGGAAAGTGCATGAAAAAGCGACTGATAATTACCTTGATACTGTTGGTGATAATAATGCTTTAGTACGGTTACTAGGTAAAGATGGTTATAAAGCTATTAGCGCATTTAGTGGTGATGTAGAAAAAACAGACAAGATGCAGTTTAATAGCATAACTCAAAAGTTATCAACCATTGAAGGTTATCCGCTATCTGTCAAAATGGAGTGGTTTCAAAAAAGTGAAGCGTGCCCTGTAGCAAAGAAAAAACGTGCAGACAAACCACTGGATTTCTCTCAAGGCCTAGGCAACGCTGCAAGCAGCTTTTTGGGTAATATTATAAAAGATGAAGCGGATAAAATTGTTGATGGTGTTGTTGATGAATGGAAAAAAGATGCCCGTGTTCGATATATTTATGAAGTAACATCAGTCTCTGAAAAACAAATTCATGATAGTCAATTTAATATTCCACATGGCTATACCATTGACGATAGACAATAATTAGCACTAAAGGTTTACTATAAACGGTAAACTTTGAGCTAAGCACTTAACATTGAATAAATTTAATAGCATTGCCATTTTTAAAACGATAAAAGTAGCAATGCTTTTTTTAGCTATTTTTTTAGGCTAATTGTAGTCAATGACTTTTCATCTTCAACAAGAAGTTAAGTATAAAGTCAAGCAGGGAATAATGAATTATTTACGTTGGATACGAAAGGTATATCCTGAATTAAAAGATACATCAGATCAAATTATTAACTCATATATTGAAGAAGCTAAGACTAGTACCGAATTTTTTAGGACATTTATTTATGTCTTAGGTATTTTGTTCTTTGTTATTCCATTTAACTTATATCTTTATATTTCTGATATTCACTCATTTGATAGGGTTTTGTATTGGTTGTTAGTTATTGCTTCAACTTTATTGTGAACAAAAGATAATTAAAAGACGTATTAAAAAAATAGTGATTAATCGTACTAAGGAGCTTGAATGAATTTTATGAAAATGTCGGATCAAGAAATATTAGCGATAGCGACTCCTATTATGGATAACTTGATGCAAGCATCGACAGATATTAATCATGCAAAACATGTTCAAGACTTTACTGATAGAGCGAAAGCAATTGTTACCAAAGAGCACCTAGCTTGGGTATGTGAAAAATATCAATCTGAAAAAGGTACCTGGGGAAAGCGAGAGCTTATTGCTGTGCTTAAACGTCCTGATTCAGCAGCTATTATCTGGAAACAGTTTTGCTCTAAAGTTGAAGGCGAGTATGTGGCTGAAATAGTATTAACGCACCAAAATGGTCGGTTTTTAGTTGACCATGCTATGGTGTTTTAATAACTAGCAGATAGTTAACTAAAAAGTGTTACTGATTCTTTTGATTCACTCGAAAATTTAGCCAATTATTGTTTATGTTTAACTTGCGTCATTAATGATGTTGTTGTTTTCATCAATAATTACTAGACCAAATACTATACCCGTTAACACGCTTTAAGTTGAAAGGTTCACAATGACATTTAACAACACCGTAAGGTTATCAGAATTAGATTGGTTACGAGTTATACTGATTTTTGCCGTATTCCTTCATCATGTATGTATGCCTTTTAATGGTGATAATTGGCACATTATGAATAATGACTCAAGCAAAGTACTTGATGATGTAATGGTTTATTTTGAGCAATTTAGATTACCGATCTTATTTTTTATTTCTGGTGTAGGTAGTGTAATTTTATTATCAAAAATAAGTGCTAAAGCGTTTGCCTTAAACAAGATAACAAGGCTTTTTATCCCTTTGCTAGTAGGGGTAATATTAGTGGTACCTCCACAGACTTACATTGAAAATATTACAGAGCTGCAATCCTACTGGCAGGAATTTCCTAAACTTGTGCTTAAATTTGAATCTAACCACCTTTGGTTTATCGAATATCTCATTGTTTTTGCTTTGCTTGCTATTCCCATTAATAAACTTTTAAGCACTAAATTTGGGGCGCTAATTATCAATAATGTCGTAAAACTGAGTACATATAAAGCCGGTTTGTTTTTACTTGTTTGTTTACTTATTGGGATAAAAATATACTTTTCTTTAACTTTTACCAGCGACGATAATAAAATTGAAAATTTATCATCGTCCATCTATTACTTCTTCTTTTTTATCGCGGGTATGGTCTTCATTCAAAGCAAAGATGTTTGGCAAGCGATAGGCGAACAGCGACTTTATAACTTAATGATATTACTGATCGCTACCATTATTTTTTATGCGTATTACTATTCACCCGATCTTAGTGAGTATTTATCCTTAGATGCACGTTGGTCTATTTGGTGGTTAGTTTGTTGTTTATTGGCATGGTCGGCACTGTTAACTATTTTAGGTTATGGACAGTTTTATTTATGCAAAACCCATCAATGGTTACACCTTAGCAATGAATTAATTTATCCTTTTTACATCTTTCATCAAACAGTTATCGTGGTTGTTGGTTATTATGTCATTGGGTTGGAAGCACCAATAGTGGTTAAAATCATACTGCTATTCGTTTTATCATTTATTATTACCAGTGCAATTTGTCTCTTTATCATTAAACCATTTAATTCATTACGCTTTCTATTTGGCCTCAAACCCAAGAAGAGCTTGCCGCTATTAGCAGAAAATAGCCCGCTCCAATAAGGTTAAACAAGTTAAACCTAAGTTAAAATCGTCTTTTTAATGAACATTTATTTGTGTTTTTTATTAATTTTCATCTATATGAAATAAAACTCTGCTTTAATCGTTCTATTTAAATAACTATTTATACGCTCACTAATTTAAAGGTTATACATTGTTGAAAGTACACACCTCTGCGATTGTTGAGCAAGCGAAAGAAAATGAACTTATTGATAAGTTAATTAACAACGACGATTTTGCTTATGAAATCTTGGTACGACAGTACAGCGAAAGAATGTATGCTGTTGCTTGCCGTTTTTTTACTTCAGATGACGATGCACAAGAAACGTTGCAAAAAGCTTTTATTCAAGTATTCAAAAATATTGCTGCTTTTAAAAAAGATTCAAGCTTAATAACTTGGTTGCACCGTATTACAGTCAATGAAGCATTAATGTTGATAAGACAGAGAAAAAGACAAAACACTTTATCCTTAGAAAGCTTTACTCAGTATTACAATAAATACGGTGAGCGTACTGTTTTTAGTGCTAATTCTGTGCAAGGGCAAGAACAAGGGGTAATGGGAGGAATAGGGCATAATGTTGAGCAGTTATTTGAACAAAATGAACTAAAACTGTCGCTTAATGAACTTATTTACCAACTTCCTGATAAATATTGTAACGTTATCTTGCTTCGAGACATCCAAGAAGTAAGTACGAAAGAAACTGCGAATATATTAGGTATATCTGAAGCATCAGTAAAAACGCAACTTCATAGAGCAAGGCTGCTGTTGAAGGCTATTTTAGCGGAAAAAGACAAAGGCAACTTTGAAGATAATTGGAAGGTGAATTGGCATGTTAACGATCAGACGGTTAATGTCTAAATATGTTCCAGGTATGCTCACTTGCAAAGAAATTGACAGTTTTTTATATGATTTTCATGAAAATCAATTATCCTATATAGAGTGCTTAAAATTTAAACTGCATCTAAGTATGTGTAAAGAGTGTAAAAATTATGTCCGTAAATACGAAAATATCATTCGTATTTCTCAAGCTGAGTTTACTAATGCCGAGCCAGCTAAAAAAGTACCTGAAGAACTTATTAAAGCGATATTAAAAAGTCGAACGAAAAAATAGTATTAGTTAATTTAAACATTGGAAATAAAGAAAAATGATAAAAAGCCAGTTAGAAATTATTGAACAAGCTCAGTCATACCTCAATCAAGTATCCCAAGAGGATTACACCGCTATCATATCTCCTAACTTTATCAGTTCAGCTGGCTCCCATATTCGACATATCATTGATCATTACCTTGCTCTGATGTCAGGTTTACATAACAACGAAATTGATTATGATAAGAGAGGACGTGGTAGTTCTGTCGAACTACATCCAACACTTGCAATCGATAAGTTAAATGAAATATCTGATTGGATTAAAAGCCTTAGTGAAAGGCAATTAAACACGTTGTTGCCACTCAAAACTGAAGTATCGATGACCAGTAAAAATGTACAAACAGTACAAACCTCAATCGCCCGAGAATTAGTGTTTGTTGGTAGTCATGCTGTTCATCATTACGCTATGATTGCTCAAATATCATTTGCCCAAACAAAAGCGCTGCCTCAAACATTTGGTTTAGCTCCTGCCACGGTAAGTTATATGAGAGCAAGATAAACTTTCGTTATTTGTGCAATGTGGTGATAAGGATAATGCTAACCGCTAAACTTTTTTTGAAAGAATAGGGCGTACTGAACTTTGTTTAAATCCACTATTTTGGTAAAACTAAGTTCATGATCACTCACTAAACTGCATTCATATATTCAAATTAATCAACGTCGCTATATTGTACGTACTCATCTTTACCGTCACCAAGATAAATCTTTAATAGTTTGTCAGGTGATCGAGGAAAGTCAACACTAAGCAGTAAGCCGGGGGTTTGATTGAAGTTTAAATCAATGCCCGTACAATGAAATTTAGCGCCAAGTTTATGGTACTTTTTCAATAATATAGGAATATCTTTACCGTCTTCTTCAATCGCTTTAACTAGCGACGATAGTTGCGAAATACCCACCGATTCCTGATTCGCAAAATCTTTTACTTCCGGATGAAGCTTGCCAACAAACGCGGCTTTAGGCTGAACGCCATGAGTGCCTCTTACCATAATATCATTAATTAAAGCGACTGAACGTGGGTCATATAATTTACTTAACGATACCGTGCCATATAACGTTCTATAACGCGGGTTCTGACAAACAAATGCGCCAATACCTTTCCACAATAATAATAAGCCATATAAGCTATTTTGATACGCTTCTATAATAAAAGAGCGCCCCATCTCTAAACAAGGTTGCTGCTGATTAATAAACTCAGGTTGAAAATCAAACATTTGTGAAAGGTAGAGCTGTGAAATATCCCCGTCTTTTTGTAAAAGATCTGTTTGACCAACGCGGTAAGCACCTATAATTTCTTCATTGTTATTTTCAAAAACAAATAAGTGCATATAAGTAGCATCAAATTTATCGGTATCACAAGACTCACCACTGCCTTCGTTTAGTGTCCGAAACGTAATTTCTCGTAAACGCGTAATTTCTTGAACACAAGTGGGTAATTGATGTTGATAACCGTAGTAGACAGAATATGATTTAAAATCTAACAAGTGTTGCTTAGCCGGTAAGCGAGATAATTCCGCTTTTATTAATTCACTGTCAGCCTGAGGAATAACGTCTTTAAAAGATCCTTGTTCATCGTCTTCAGGCCACTGGCTGAGATAATCTTCGTCATTTAAATAACACTGTAATCGTATAAAATCATTCATTTTTTCAATACTACCAAGTTTTTTTAGCTGCTTAGGCTCAATTAAGTTTTTTGTTGTTAGGGTTATGCGGTGTTGCTGTAATTTAAGCATTTCACGAATTAGCATTAATAAACGAAAACGATAATAAATGCGTCCCATGCGGTGGAATAAAGCGCTATTAGTACCTGAAATAAAAACAGGTAAAATAGGGCTATTAGTTTTATTCGCAATTTTAACCGCAAGTCGGTTCCAATCACCGTCCGTTATTATTTTTTTATCCGAGTTAAAAAAAGACACGCGACCTGCAGGAAATATAACTAATAATCCATCTTGATTAATATGACTAAAACACTGTTTTATCGCAGAAGTATTAATGGGTGCTTTAGGTACTAACGGATTAGCAAAGATAAAATAGTCTTTAATTTCTTTAAATATTTGTAAACCAACATTGGCCATTATTTTGGTGTCAGCACGAAAGGCAGTGAGTAAATGGGCAATAATAACACCCTCAATCATACCGTAAGGATGATTACATACCACAATACATCGACCTGTCTTTGGGATTTTAGCGATTATATCTTCGCCACCCAACACCTGAACGCCTAACAATTTCAATAACTTTTCAGAGAATGCTTGTTTATCTAAACCGGGTAAATCAGAGGATTCGTAAATACTACGTAAGCGTCTAATACCTAACAATTTATCAAGCAAGGGAGCAAATAACTTAAGCACTGACCCAGCGAAGGAATTAGGTGCCATTGATGCTATTCGTAAGTCTGAACGTGTTTTATCTGTATCTGTCATAACGGGGTATAATGGGTAACGTAATTAAATTTTATAAGTGGTTAATAGTATATAAACTATGTTCGTCTTGACGTACCGAAGAATAACATAATAAAAAGGTCTTTTAAGTTTGCCTTTAGTAACCAATAGCTTAAGCTGTTTTGAAAATTATTAACATCGCTATTTACCGCTTTTGTAACTTTTTTTATCGAAGCATCATGTTGACGTTGATCATTTCTTTGTTTCATTGCCATTTGATGACGTCGTTCTTGAGCAATATTAGCCCGCTCAGCAAAAAGGCTTCTAGGCTCAGTACTTAAATTCGATAACACACTATCCGAACTACCGGCTTTACCTTTTACGCTTGTTTTTGGTCTTGGCGTACTTCATATATATCACCTCTATTATTACAATTCTAGTGCCACTCTAGGTATATAAATCGTACCTAATCGAGTGGTTTTAATTATCTATCATATTCTTTAGATGCCCTCATTTTCAAAAAAGTTACAAGGTTATTGGCACTTTTAAAATTTATCACATACTTTAAGTACTTTTTACTATGTGGGTTGTTTATTTATACAGAGCCTAGTATTTTGATCATATTAAGGGAAATACGACAGTTGTCCGCTTTCATGATATAAATACAGAAAAGTATGCAAATCACACAATATAAAATTGCTATGAGCTAAAGGAGAAAGCTGTGAATCTAGATGAATCTATGAGGCAAGCAGTAAAAACAAGTAAAATTCATTCATCACTAATTGGTGGAGTATGGTTTTGGGGAGTTGTTTATTGGTATTTTAACGATACAAATATTATTTATACCATTTTAGTTTGTATTACTTTCCACTTATTATTAAATTTAAGTAGTATTTTAGCCGTTGGTAATATTTATAAATATTTTTCTTTAGTTGAGCAGTCTTTAATAAATCAAAAGCTAAATACTTTATTGTCTAAAAAGTAAAATAGCTCAAAGCTGTTCATTGCAAAAGACAATGCAGCTTACTATTGTTAATAAATTTCTTTAACCAAACTCTATTAATCTCTAAATGAGACATTAGGCAGAATAATATTAAATATTTAATTGAAAAAAAACCACATAATACTCTTCTAAACCTAGCTTTATACAATTTGGATAACATAAAAGTAAAAGAAGAAAACCTTAATGCGGAAGGTATTAATTTAGATTGCTTAAATGCAATTATTGCCTTAGCTTTCTCTGTAGAAGCCTTTATTAATTTTATTGGAGATGGGTATATTGAAGGTTGGAATGAGAGGGATAAATACCATAAGAAATTGAAGGCCATTTGCGATAAAGCAGATCTTAAATTCGATGAGTCTGTAGAACCATTGTCCACTCTAAAAAAATTGAAATTTCTTCGAGATAATATTGCTCACGGAAAACCAATTCGAGAAGAAGTTGAATTTGAAATTGGTACGGCAGATGAGTTAAATAAAAAAATGGAACAATCGTGGGATAAAAACTGTAATCCTGTATTTGTTAAAGGGGCTTATAATTTTGTACTTAAGTTTGAAAACGATATTTTAACTGCAATGGGTATTGATTCTGGACTAACCAGCACATCAGCAATAAGTTTATGAAAAATTGCAAGCAAGTACATCAACAAGAGTGATTATAAAGCCGTGTTAGATATATAAGGAAATAATATGATTAATGAATTGAAAAGCGGGTAGAACTCGATGCCAAAAAAACAGAAAACAGGCTTAATCGTACTAGCATCATTTGTTGGCTTGGTTTTTATTATGGCTTTTGGCGTTGTTATAGGCTCATTTATAGGTAAAGCGCTCTAAAATTTTCAGTAATAGTTTTAGGTATTAGTAATGAATGATGATGACGTCGTACTAAGTTTTCTTAATGAAATTTGTTGTACATTTCCTGAGATAAAACTATTGATGGATGATCAAGAGGAATGTATGACTACATCAAAAATGGAAGCCTTTGCTGATGCTACCTGTATCGCATTTGCTAACGGGAATATTGAATTAGCACAAAGATATTTATCTTATATGGAACAAAAGTTAATTGATGTTCATCCTAAAGAATTCGAATTTATTGATGTGTATTATGTTGAACACTTATTTTGGCAGGCGAGTAGGGTAACGAAAGAAATTGGTTGGCCACTTATTCCTCCCAAATTAAAAGCGTTATATCTAAATTTTCATGGCACAATAGCTACATAAGCCAATTAAAGTCAAAGGCATATTTTAATGAAGGATTATTGTTGGTTTATTCTGAACTTGTTTACTGGCTTTGAAAAAGCCCTATTTGATCACAGCTATTTAAGCGGCGATTAAATAGGACTCTTGTCCTGAATGTTTACTGTTACGCTTAAATGAACCTTTGCCTTTCTTCGCTTTTACTACTTGTGGTCTAAATAATTTAGACGTTACCATCGCTGCTAGTGCATTGTGTTTGATAACACCTCTGCCAGTATCTACGGTTGAATTAACCGTGTTTTTTGCTTTAGATTTTTTAGTCATGTCAGTCCTATATGTTACTTATACGTTGTTAAGAGATTAAAATAATTTTAATAATTTACTGCTTCAAATCAGCTTACTATTAAGATGGCGATTGTATGCTCAATTTACAAGCATGCAAGTATTATTATTGTAATTTAGTTTGTTTTAGCAAAATAAATATTGTCACTAAAGGACAAAAAAATAGCATAAAAAAACGCAGTAATTAACTGCGTTTTTCAGAGAGCCTTATTGACTTAATGAGTGATGTTAGCCATTAAAAACTAAAGCTTAATTTAGCATAATACGTTCTGCCGTCAAAGCCGTAAGGCAATGCACGTACAGGGTATTTAAAAGCACCATTGGTGATAAAGTTAAGTACTTCGTCGTCACCTAATTCGTCTGGTGTTTCGTCAAATAGATTATCAGCACCTACAGAAAGTGACAACATTTCGTTAATTTTGTAGCTAACATTTAAGTCAACTAGCACAGCAGATTCTACGATACTGGTTGGTTTAAACGATCCTGTTGGTGAAAGCTCACCAGGTAATGAAATATGGTCATTACCGAAATATTTAACATCAGTTTCACCAAAATAATTAAAGCGTAGTGTTGCTATGTAGGCGTCACGTCCGTAATCGAAGGTTAGTGTTGCACGCTCGCCCGGTTGCCCGTCAGTTAAGAAGCTACGTTGTAGGTCATCTAAGGCAACAGTTTCAGGAATACCTTCAGAAGCATTCACATTATCAATGGTTGTATCGTTGATATTACCTGCAAATGTTACTGCTACGTTGGCACCATCAAGCTCGGTACGATATGACGCAATAATATCAACACCTTGTGTTGTTGAATCTACTGAATTTGAGAAGTAGTTAGCTTGTACAGCACCTGTTGCTTGAAGCGCAGCTACAGCATCAGCACTAAAAGCAACATCATCAGCAGATAGTAAACTACCTAAGTTGATACGGTCTTTAATCTCTACACGGTAAAAATCTACGGTTAATGATAATTCGCTACTTACATCATAAACAAAACCAGCACTTAAGTTTTTAGATGTTTCAAGCTCTAAACTATCAACGCCTAATGCACTTGGGAATGCTGAGCCTGTTGTTGCTGTGAATGATTGCGTTAATGTTCCGTCTGAGCCTAAGTTCGTTGTGAACGCTGTGTAGCCACTTTGTTGAAGAGAGGGGGCTCTAAAGCCAGTTGATACCGCTGCACGTACCGCAAAATCATCGTTAAATTCATAACGAGTGGCTAACTTACCAATGATGTCATCACCCGCATCAGAGAAATCTTCATAACGAAGTGCACCGCTAACGTTCCAAGCATCGTTAATCATAGTTTCAACGTTTGCATAGAATGCGTAACTGTTACGGTCACTGTCGTTCGTTGCCTCTGGACGCAAGCCGTTATAAGCCTGAAAACCACATTCAGCGAATTGCTCAGGGTCGTTAACCGAAGGATATGAGGTATCCATATTGGCTAAACCACACGCATAAGAGGCTTCTTCACCTGCAACGATTTCGTAGTTTTCTTTACGATATTCAGCGCCTACTGATACATAAAGCGGTTCACTACGACCAATATCCACGATACCGTTAATATCAAGATTAACCGTTGTTTGATCGAATCTGAAACCACCAGAATAACCGCCAGATGGACCTGAATTCGCGGCAATTTCAGTATCGCTGGCTTCTGGGTTATTAAATAAATACTCGGCAGCGTAAGAGGCATTTAACGTATTACGAGAAGAAAAATCATATTGGTTCTCGCCATATACTGCTGAAACATCGTAAGTCCAGTCAGGGTTAATATCACCTTTTAAACCTACCGCAATCGAGGTATCTTCTGCTTCATTATAAATGCGTGGTAAAAAACCATCGCTGTATACTTGTGTTACGTTTTTAGATGCTTCGTTAAAGTTACGGTAAAAACCATTACCTAACGCGGTACGCTCAGAGTAGCCACCAAATGAATATAGCTCGTTATCGCCAAAAGGAATTGCCATATTATAAAAGAATGAAGTGAATTCGCTCGCTGAATTACCTTGGCCCCAACGTACTTCGTCAGATAAAGTTCCAGGCTCTACGTCAAGCGAACCACCAGTATCGCGCTCAGCACGATTAGTACCATCAGCATCACGGTATTCAAGTGATAAGTTAATAAATCCGCCATTATCGCCCAGCTCAAAACCACGGTTTAAACCGGTAGAAAGGGTATCTCCATCGCCTTCACTTGTACCGCCATATTGAACATAACCAGTGGTAACGCCAGTGGAGTTATTAAGTGATAAGTTAATAACTCCCGCGATAGCGTCTGAGCCATATTGTGCTGCAGCGCCATCTCGTAATACTTCAACACCTTTTAATGCAGTCAGTGGAATGGCGTTCATATCAGTACCAGCAGCACCTGCGCCAACTGTACCATTAAGCCCAAAAATAGACTGGTTATGACGACGTTTGCCGTTAATTAAGACTAAGGTTTGATCAGGTTGTAAGCCTCGCAATGTTGCTGGTCTGAATAAATCAGAGCCATCTGAAACTTGTGTACGAGAAAAGTTAAATGATGGTGCTGTTGCTTGTAAACTTTGTCCAAGTTCAGTAAAACCGCCTTTGTTTAAATCATCTGCGTCAATTAAATCGATAGGAGAAGAAGATTCTGTAGAAGTACGGTTAGATACGCGTGAACCTAATACAGAAATGCGTTCAAGGTTTTCAGCACTAAGCGCTTGTGACTCTTGTGCATTTACAATACTTGGTGCACTAATAGCTAATGTTATCGCTAGTGCTAATGTGTTTATACGGTAATTTTGCATAATCATGCCCCTATTGTTTTTTTATTATATTTTTATAATTGTGTTAGTTACACTGTGTTGGCGCTATCCTAGCAATATATGAGTATAAAAAGAAACGAAAAACTGTAATTATTTATTCAAAATATGTGAATAACTTTCTATGTATTGAAATTTAACCTAGTGTTGCCTTTAATTTAACCAGTAAAGTGTGCGAAATAAATAATCGCCTTTGAAGCATTTGTAGAAAAATGAATAATGAACAAGAAGGGTATTAATGAATAATTTTCACAAAACGGTAATAGTAAATAGTGATAGTTAATAATTGTTATAGATAAAGGCAGCTAATAAGGCTGATTCATTATAGACCCCGTTTTTCGTTGGCTTTAGATAATTTAATAAATACCTGCACCATTTTTTTTAGTGTTATTACAATTAATAAAAATTTTTTGAAATTATTTGTTACAAGTTGAGGTCTCTTAAATTGCTAATACAGGGATATGACTTATCCTTAAGGTACTTGCTTTTAGAAGGTAACGGTTATTAACTTTTTATTAATAGCTCTCGATTAAGCAAGAAAAATAAATTAAATCAGGAGTATACAAATGAAAAAAGTAAATTTAACTAAAGCTTTATTAGTGGGCGCATCAGTAGCAGTATTAAGTACAGGTGCAATGGCAGGTCCAAATAGCCAATTAAAAATTGCAGATGGTGCATCACCAAAAGTACAAGAGCAACTTACTAAATGGTTAGCTGGTGATAAAGTTCGTGGCCGTAAAGATAAATGCTTTGGTATTGCTTTAGCGGGTGAAAATGATTGTAAAGCGGGCGCGGGTACTAGTTGTGAAGGTACTTCAACGTCAGACTTCCAGGCGAATGCCTGGACATATTCACCTAAGGGAACATGTGAATCAATTGTAACGCCGAATGGAACAGGCTCACTTGAAGGCTAATAATTTATATTATTCCCAAGAAAATTTTCCTCAGCATACTATTGCTGGGGATAAATTAGGTGCAGGCTTAAGTCTAAAACCTGAACATCTTGATGATATTTTATCGCTACCTGTGCAAGCACCATCAGTAAATAATAATCTTTGGTTTGAGGTACATACCGAAAATTATTTTGTTGCAGGTGGCCCACGCTTAAACTATTTACGAGCAGTTCGTGAAAACCATAACATCAGTTTTCATGGGGTTGGTGGTTCGCTAGGCTCTGATCATAAAGCCATGGCTGCCCATACTAAGCAAGTAAAAGCATTGATTAATGAATTTCAACCTATTTTAGTATCAGAGCATGCCGTATGGTCTAAGTCAGATGGTAAGTATTTTGCCGATTTAATGCCTTTGCCTCGAACACAAGATGCACTGCAATCATTAATTGATGGTGTTGATTGTTATCAGTCAGGTATTGGTCGGTCTATTTTAATTGAAAATCCAAGTAACTATTTAGATTTTATAAGTGATATGGATGAACCTCAATTTTTAGTTGAAGCTGCTAGGCGATCAGGTTGTGGCTTGCTTATTGATATTAATAATTTATATATCAGCAGTAAAAATACAGGTATTGATGCATTAAACTATCTAAAACAGATACCAGCAGAGCTTGTTGGTGAAATTCATATTGCAGGGCACGATCCCGATCCTACCCTGGGTCAATCATTATTAATTGACAGTCATGCAGCAGCAGTAGCACCACCGGTGTGGAAGTTGTTGGAACAAGCGTTAGGGTTATTTGGTCATACGCCTGTATTGGTTGAGCGAGATGCGAATATTCCATCATTTACAGAGCTTATGAAGGAACGCCAAATAGCTCAAAACTATTTAGAGCAAGACAAGGTACTAAGAAACGTCAATGCAGCTGGTAATGAGGTGCTCGTTAATGAATAGCAATCAATATATCGATGCTTTTTCTCGTTATTTACGTCATGGTGATCTCAGTGTTATGGCACCTTTTTGTGAAAATTCAGCGCACCTTGAACGAATGGCCGTTTATCGTAATGGGTTTTATAAAGGTTGTGTTGATGCCTTAGCTGCTAATTTTCCTATGTGTGAAAAAAAATTGGGCAATGATGATTTTAGAAAAATGGCGCGACTTTATGTTGACCATTTTCCACCAGAGCAAGGTACCTTAGTTGGATACGGAAAAAATTTCCCTGACTTTATTATCGACCTGCTTAAAGAGTTTGAATTTGAAAGTAGTGATAAGGTTGGGTTGACTGTAGCACAGAACTTTTCTGCCGACTTATACGTTAACTTAGCTGATATTGCGTATTTAGACTACGCATGGCTAATGAGTTTAATGAGTGCTGATTCTAATGAAACATTAACCATAGAGTATGTTACCGATTTAATTGAGCAAGAAATTGAGTTTACTGAACTTAATGTAAAGCTTAATCCGAGTGTGTTGTTGGTACATGTAAAAAAGGATGCTTTTTCTGAATGGATATCACTAAAAAAAAATAATAATGATGCTATTACAGACAGATCATCAATAGATGTTTTTGTAATGTTATGGCGTTTACAAGGTGGAGTACAAGCCCGTTTACTGTCTATTGCTGAGGTTGCACTTATGCAAGCTCTACAAGGTAAAGGTAGAACTTTGGGGGAGGCTTTTGATGCCGCTATTACGCTAGATGAAAACTTTGAAGTAAGTGATGCTTTTACTGCTTGCTTACAAAATGAGTTATTAGAAATTAACAGTAATTAAAAAATATAAATAATAAGTAAGATAAGGAAAAAAACATGAGCATGGTAAAAAAACTACAGTTATTGTACGTACAAATGGGTGAACAGTTATCAAGGTTTCTAGAGCCTTTAGCGTTATTATCTATTCGTTTTATGGTTGCAAAAGTATTTCTCGATTCAGGATTAAGTAAATGGGATGGTTTTTTACAATTTAATGTTGATAAATATGACCTATTTAAATATGAATTTTTTTGTCCAGATCCAATAAGGGATGGCGCATTACTTCTTTGTGATCCTCAAACATTAGACTATGTAGATGGCTCACTTACCGTAACAATAATTGAATTACTTGCTGTTGTGGCAGGTGTGGTTGAGGTTGTGCTACCAATATTATTAATTATCGGTTTATTTTCTCGTTTTGCAGCATTAGGCCTTATTGGTATGACAATGTTTATTCAGCTTGCGGTTTTTCCAACCTTAGATCATTGGATTAATCCTGCTTCTTGGTGGGCAGCTTCATTATTAGTCGTTTTTGCACGTGGCCCAGGTTTCTTATCTGTCGATAAGTTTCTTGGCTTAGATGCTAAACGTACCACAACGTATTAATGATTAAATTAACGTATGTAAACTAAGTAGCAAAAATAACCGGCCATGAGCCGGTTATTTTTTAAATAAAAGTTAATGATTAAACACAATAATTAATCAACCCATTCACTTAGGTTGACTTTTTAATAATGTCTATTATTCGCGGGGTTATCAAAGCCCTCGTTCACTCAATAGGAACTTCCAATGGAAATCGGATTACTCATTCTTCTTTTTGCCGTTAGCACTTACGCTATGCTGGCAAAAAAATTATCGACAACTATTATCACCGCACCAATGGTATTTTTGGGTATGGGATTTATCGTGTCTCAACTAGGCTTGATTCATGTAGAAGATGCGCATGAAACTGTGTATTTGATCGCTGAAATATCGCTTGTAGTATTACTCTTCTTAGATGCTTCACAAATTAACTTACGTAGATTAAAAAGGCAGAATACTTGGCCTTTGAGGATGTTATTGCTAGGTCTTCCATTGAGCATTTTGATTGGTACCGGCTTTGCTTACTTATTTTTTCCAGAGTGGCCTTGGCCAATGTTAGCCTTAATTGCTGCTATTTTAGCACCTACTGATGCTGCTTTAGGGCAAGCGGTTATTAGTAATGAAAGTGTGCCTACAAATGAGCGACAAAGCTTATCAGTTGAAAGTGGCTTAAATGATGGACTCGCATTACCCATTATTCTATTTTTTGCCAGCATAGTTGCTATGGAAATTGGCTCTGAAGCAAATGGGACATCTTGGTTAATGTTTGGCTTTAATCAAATATTTGTCGGTATCTTTGTTGGTTTATTAATGGGTTGGTTAAGTGGTCGTTTATTTTTATATTCAGAAGCAAAACAAATAACCTCAAGTGTGTATGAAGGGATCGGTGTTTTAGCTCTGACTGGTATATCATACGTAATGGCTAGTTTACTGGGCGGTAATGGTTTTATTGCTTCTTTTGTTGCTGGTTTAGTTTTTGGTCATATTGTAAAAGGGCATTGTCGCTTCATTTATCAATTTACTGAAAGTGAAGGGCAAATATTAATATGGACATCGTTTGTTATTATTGGCTTAGGACTGCTTCCATCTGCTATAGAGCACTTAACATTGCCGGTTGTAGGTTATATTTTGGTCAGTATATTTATTGTTCGTCCTCTAGCTATTTACTTATCATTGCTTGGTACAAAAGCCAAAACATTAACGCGGGTATTTATGGGGTTTTTTGGTCCGAGAGGGCTGGCAACTGCACTATTTGCGCTAATTATTTCTAAAGATATTATTGGAGAGTATGGGCATTCAATATTAATAGTAGCGATTAATGCTGTGTGGATAAGCACTTTGATACACGGTATTGCAGCAGCGCCAATGGCTGATTGGTATGGCGCCAAAATTAAATTGTTAAAAATTAAGTCAAAAGCACAAAAAAAACTTAACAATCAAAATCAATAATAGTTTTCTTTAGTGACATCTAGGGGGATAAATATAAATATTTAGTTAGTTTTGCTATGTTTTTATATTATTGAATTATAAGTAGTATTTTTTATTTGCATCGCTAATGAAGTAATACTACTTAGCAATACTCTTTTATTGTGAAATTTTATTATCTAACGGCTTGTCTTATAACCGTGAAATAAATAATTACATAAAATTTATAAAAGAGGAACCTTACTCCATGACTATGCGTCAAATGTTCATCGCATTCATGTTTACATCAATTATATTATTAATTGGTCTATCTATGATCTCTACCAATTGGTTGTGGGCCTTGGTTATTTTAGGCCCGATAAACTTAATTGGTTTATACGACATATTACAAACAAAACAATCTATTCGTCGCTTATATCCGGTATTTGGGCGGTTTAGATATTTACTAGAATCTGTTAGGCCAGAAATTCAACAATATTTTGTTGAGTCTGATACGAGTGGAACACCTATTTCTCGAGAATTTAGATCGTTAGTTTATCAACGCGCTAAAGGTGATAGGGATACAAGACCATTCGGTACTATTTTTGATGTTAATCGTGCGGGTTATGAGTGGGTAAATCATTCAATGCAACCTAAACATCTTACTAATTTTGACCCTCGTGTTAAGTTTGGTGGTCCTGATTGCTCCAAACCCTATATGTCTTCTGTGCTTAATATTTCTGCGATGAGTTACGGTGCATTAAGTAAAAATGCCATTATGTCACTTAACCGTGGCGCTAAAATTGGCGGTTTTTCACATAATACCGGCGAAGGAAGTATGAGTCCTTATCATTTAGAACATGGTGGAGATATTGTTTGGCAAATTGGTACCGGATATTTTGGTTGTCGTAATGAAGCAGGCAATTTTAATCCTGAAACATTCAGAAGAAATGCCACTAAAGATGTTGTAAAAATGATAGAAATTAAACTTTCTCAGGGGGCAAAACCAGGCCATGGTGGTATTTTACCTGCGGCTAAGTTAACTGAAGAAATAGCGGCCATTCGTCATGTTCCTATGGGATTTGATGTTGTTTCACCGCCAGCACATAGCGCTTTTTCAACGCCAACAGAGTTATTGCTTTTTGTTAAAACGTTAAGAGAGTTATCGGATGGAAAACCGATAGGATTTAAATTGTGTATAGGCCGACGTGACGAATTTTTAGCTATTTGTAAAGCGATGATAGCAACGGGTATTACCCCTGATTTTATTACCGTTGATGGTGGTGAAGGCGGTACTGGTGCAGCACCAACTGAAATGACAAATTCGGTAGGTACACCGATAAAGGATGCATTGATCTTTGTAAATAATGCGTTGATAGGGTTTGGACTTAGAGACAAGATGCGTATTATTGCGTCAGGTAAAATGTTTTCAGCATTTCATATATTAAGAGCAATGGCTTTAGGTGCAGATACAGTGAACTCTGCTCGTGGCATGATGCTATCTTTAGGTTGTATTCAAGCACGTACTTGTAATACAGATAATTGTCCAACAGGAATAGCAACGCAAAATCCATCTCGAAATAAAGCAATTATTGTGACCAATAAAGCGCAACGCGTTGCTAACTTTCAACGTGAAACGGTTAAAAATTTAGTTGAGTTAGTTGGGGCTGCTGGTTTGAACGGTGTCGATGAACTTGAGCCTAAACACTTAAACCGTAGAGTTGAAGGAATAAATATTAAAAGTTATGAGCAGCTTTATCCTACCATTAAAGCGAATAGCCTATTAGAAGACGTTAGTATGCCTGAAAGCTGGCGTTATGATATGGCACAAGCAAATGCAGCTTCTTGGTAAATATATCAATCGTTAATTATTCAAATGAGGCTAAATGCCTCTTTTGTAAGTATATAACCAATATAAATTTATAATTATATGTGTAAGTGTCAGGCAGGTTTAAAAATTTATCACTTCTATTATTGTTTATTTAATCGCAGGATAAAATATGTTGTTTATTAGCGTTTTTATATGCGTTTGTTTTTTAGGGTATTTAGCTCAAACAACAGGCTTATGCATGGTTCGAGGAGTAAATGAATGGCAAGCAGGTAATAAAGAATTTTTATTAGCCATTATTTTTAGTGGCGTTTTAGCTTGGGTTGGCGCTTATTTTTCTCAGTTTTTTGATATCAAATTTACTTTTTGGACTCACGCTTTAAGTGGCTGGTTTGTGCTAGGCGGCTTTATATTTGGTTTAGGCGCTGCGTTAAACAAAAGTTGTGGGGTATCTACATTAAGTCGATTAGCACGTGGTGACTCTAGAATGTTTGCCACTATTTTAGGGTGGTTCATTGGCTGGGTGCTACTCGCTTGTTGGCCGCCAAAAATAGAGGTAGTACGTAGCTCTTTGCCTGGTGAGATTAGTTATATTCCACTTATTCTCATTACGATAGCTATTACTATATGGGGTTTAGTTGGTGATAAAAAAAGAAAAAAGCTTTGGTTTGGTATGATGGGGATAGGGCTACTTTCGGGGGGTATTTTTCTTTACCAACCTCAATGGCCACCAAGTGTTTTATTGCAACAAATAAGTTTAGCCTTGATTAATGGTCAAAATAATAATTGGCCATTAATAGAGCAGTATCTATTTTTTATTGCTATGCTTTTAGGTATGTTTTTGGCAGCATGGCGGACAAAAAGATTTAATTTTATTCCTGCTAATGTTAGCTATTTGGCGAAACATTTATTTGCTGGAACACTCATGGGGGTTGGGGCTTCAATAGCCATGGGAGGTAATAGTGTGCAGTTATTACTCGCACTACCTACACTTTCTCCTTCGGGGTTCGGTGCTGTCGCAGGAATGTTATTAGGGATTTGGGCTGGTAGTTATATTATAAAATGCTTTAAATGGAATTAATGGGAATAAATTGTACTATTTTTTTATTAATTCTGTATTTATGGCTATCTATCTGAAATTTTTTATAAATAGTATAGGTCTATTTAATTGATAAAACGGCGATATGCTTGTCGCTATTGTATTGGTTTATAAATAATCTTAAAAAACAAAAATATTTTAATTTGGAGTATACAAATGAAAAAAGTAAATTTAACTAAAGCTTTATTAGTGGGCGCATCAGTAGCAGTATTAAGTACAGGTGCAACGGCAGGTCCAAATAGCCAATTAAAAATTGCAGATGGTGCATCACCAAAAGTACAAGAGCAACTTACTAAATGGTTAGCTGGTGATAAAGTTCGTGGCCGTAAAGATAAATGCTTTGGTATTGCTTTAGCGGGTGAAAATGATTGTAAAGCGGGCGCAGGTACTAGTTGTGAAGGTACTTCAACGTCAGATTTTCAAGCGAATGCATGGACATATTCACCTAAAGGCACATGTGAATCAATTGTAACGCCGAATGGTACTGGTTCGCTTAAAGGTTAATCTATAAAGTTAGCTAAGCTTGATAAATATTTTTCCTGGGATTTTCTAGGACTAAATTAAGTGCAGGGGATATTAAAAACCTGCACCTTGATTATATTTTATTTCTATCTATGCAAGCATGCACCTCAAATAATTATTGTTATTAGAGCTGTTGTTTATGTCAAGATGAAAATCCACTAATCAAAAAATTAAGTGTATGTGGTTGTTAATTATAGGTACATAGTCACTATATCATCACTGTCAAAATCAAACCTTCATAAACTTCTATATAAAAATATAGTTGATTTGAATAGTGATCAAGGCATGAGAACCTGATTAACAAGATACTTAGCATCTGAATTTTTCAAATCGATTTTTTTATTTAATTTATAAACAGAAGGATTTTCTATGTTTGATAATTTGTCACTAGGAAAACGTTTGGCCGCTGCTTTTTCTATTGTAATTGTTATTTTATTAATTATGACCGGCTTAGCTGTTAAGCAAATGCGATCGCTATCTAGTTACACTGAACTTCTCTATAAACATCCTTTCGCGGTTAGTGTCGCCATTGCAAAAGTAGAAGGCTCTATTACCGGCATGCATCGTTCTATGAAAGATGTTGCGTTGGCAAATTCATTAGAACAAATTAATCAAGCGGTTGCGGATGTGGCGCATATTGAAAAAGAAGCACTACAGTATTTTGCGGTCTTGAATGAACGTTTTCTAGGTGAACAGTCAGAAATTAAAGCACTACAAGAAAACTTTATGAACTGGAAATCAATCCGAAGTGAAGTAATTGTTTTGATGAAAGAGGGTAAAAGAGCAGAAGCGAGACAAATTACAGAAAATGAAGGTGAGGCGCATATTCGTGATTTAAATAACCGTTTGTTAAAGCTTGAGGATTTTGCGACAAATAAAGCTGATGAATTTACCATGAACTCTTTAGCACAAGGTAAATCAGCAATTACAAATTTAATTATATTGGTGACAGTAGCTGTAATTTTGGCGATATTACTAAGTTGGAAGATTACATTATCAATTTTAAAGCCTATTGGTGGTGAACCAAGAGATATAGAAATACTCACACGTAAAATTGCTGATGGCGATTTGAGTATGCAGTTTGAACATACAGGAAAAGAAACTGGTATTTATTCAGCAATGCAACTCATGGTTAGTAAACTTAAGGCCATGATGAAACAAATATCAGATTCTGCAGATTCTCAGGCAACCGCGTCTGAAGAGTTAGCGTCAATTTCAGTTCAAACCAAAAATAATATTTCAGATCAAGGTCAAGCAACAGAACAAATTGCAACAGCGATCAGCCAAATGCATGCTACCGCAGAAGATGTTGCTAATAATACAAATGTTGCTGCTGAAGCAACGGAAGCTGCTCGTTTACTTGTTGATGAAGGCACTTTGAAAGCTGAACAATCTTCGATAGGTGTTAAAGGATTAGAAAGTGATCTGGATAACACATCTATCATTATCTCTGAGCTTGCTGATAACACAGAAGAGATTACTGAAATACTTGCTGTGATAAAAGGTATTTCAGATCAAACCAATTTACTAGCGCTTAATGCTGCTATTGAAGCTGCTCGAGCAGGTGAGTTTGGCCGAGGATTTTCAGTAGTTGCTGATGAAGTACGTACCTTAGCGTCTAATACGCAAAAATCGGCTGCTGAAATTGAAGAAAAAATAAGTAAAGTACAAGAAAGTGCAAAGGCTTCTGTAGAGTCAATGAAAATTGGCCGTCGTCAAGCAGGCACTATTGTATCGCAAACAATGGATGTGCAGCAGGCTCTAGCTGAAATAAAAAATGCTGTTTATCAAATTATTGATATGAATTCACAAATTGCCAGTGCAGCAGAAGAACAAAGTTGTGTTGCAGCTGAAGTGGGTAAACAAGTTGTTGAAATAAAAGATTTATCACATCAGACAGGTATTGGCGCTGAAGAAATTAAAATTGCTACGGAAGAGCTTGCTCAATTTGCTGTACAGCTTAATAATCATGTTACGCAATTTAAAATCTAAGCAATTTTATAAAAAAATTTATCATATACGATAAATTGTACTGGCAGTGATCTAAACATTGCCAGTTTTATAAATATATTCAAGCTGTGTTGTCTTCAATAATATTGTGAAATGTTTCAATTGATTAAAAGTATCATAAACTAACTTCAAGTTAAAATAGTCTATGTGCAATATCAGCTAGGTTTGTAGTTTAATAACTGACATTTGCTTGAGTTAACACGCCTTTGTTAATTAGTTGTGTAAAAATATCACGGCATTTAATTTTTAAATGTTCTCTAAGCAGTCTTACTGCGGAGGTAATTGTTTGTCTGCTTGGACAAATTAGCCATAGCTCTGTCGGCTTAGGCGCAAAGTCCTTTAATATCGATACAATATTATCATTCAGTAAGTCATGTGACATATCTAAGCTAGACTTAGTGGCTATACCTTTACCATTTACACACCAACGTCTTACCAGTTCGGCATCATTTGAAGCACGATTACTTGGCATTTTTACTTTCATTAACTTTTCTTGGTGAGTAAATTCCCAAACATCATGAATAATGTCATGAAGTTGATACAAAAGGCCATTATGGTTAGCTAAATCATTAGGGTGTGTTGGTAAGCCATTATTTTCTAAGTATTCGGTTGTTGCACAAATCACACGGGGTACTTTACAAATTTTAAAACCATAGAGATTTACATCATTGGGTGTTCCATAACGTAAAGCGATATCAACAGGATCACGGTAGAAGTCAATATTACTATCGCTGATATGTAACTTCACACTAATGCCTGTATGTGTCTGCATAAACTCATCAAGCCATGGTAAAATTAAGTTTCGACCTAAATCAGAGGGGACTGAAATTCGTAGTTCACCATCAATAACGTCTAAATCGTCTTTTACACTTTGTTTTGCCAAATTAAGCATTTGTAATGCTTGTTCACAGTTTGGAATGTATTTTTCACCAGCAATTGAAAGCCTTAAGTGGCGGGTAGTTCTGATAAATAGCTCAACCCCTAACGCACGTTCAACTCGTTTAATTGCAGCACTTGCTGTCGCTGTTCGCATATCTAAACTTTCTGCTGCGGCTGTGATACTGCGAAAAACTTAAGAGCAGCTCATCAAGAACTTGAGTCAGGAAAATCAATCGGTAAAATAGTATTAGAAGGCTTTTAAAGGAAGCACTATTTATCAGTAAAAGGTAGAGCTGAACTATTGTTGAGCTCTAAAATCTGGTAAAAATTTAATTGATTGCAATTATGTTATTAGTGGCTTTAGCTTAATTTTTATAGGTTAGGAGATAGCTTTAATAATTGTCCTTGTTCGCTGTCTGTTAAAATATACAAGTAGCCATCGGGGCTTGTTCTTATATCTCTTATTCGCTGTTGGCGCTCAGCTAACAGAGTTTCTTCTGCAATCACTTTATTATCATCTAGGCTTAAACGTCGCACACTTTTTCCTGCGAGAGCGGCAATAAATAAGTTTCCTTGCCACTGTGGAAAAATATCACCTTGATACTCGGTCATTCCAGCAGGCGCAATTGAAGGTATCCAATAGGTAACCGGTTGCTCCATGCCTTTTGCTTCGGTAAAAGGTGAAATTAACGCCCCTGAATAGTCGATGCCATAACTAATAGCAGGCCAGCCGTAATTATGACCTGATTTAAGTAAGTTTAATTCATCACCCCCTTGTGGGCCATGTTCATGGAGCCAAACTTCTCCCGTTTTACTGACTAAAATAGCTTGTGGATTACGATGACCATAACTGTATATTTCAGGCCTTACATTATTTTGATGAACAAATGGATTATCTTTAGGAATGCTGCCATCAGTATTAATTCTCAGTACTTTTCCTAACATGCTTTGTAGGGATTGTGCTTGTTCACGGAAATTAAAGCCGTCACCTGCTGTAATTAGTAGCGTACAATCAGGTAAAAAGGTCATTCTTGCGCCATGATGATGTGGCGTATTTCTACTTGAACCTGTAAATATCACTTTCTGATGTTGTAATGACAGTCCTTGTAATGTAGCACTCATTACAGAAACAAAATTGTTGCTTTTTGTGCCAGCACTGTACGAGATATAAAGTTTTTGATTTTTTTCAAAGTTAGGATCTAACAATATATCGAATAAACCTGCGGGGCCATCGACATAAATATCAGGTAAGCCAGAAATGGCTTTTTCAAGTAGCTTACCATCTCTAATTATTCTTAAGGCGCCTATACGTTCAGTCACTAACATATCATTATTAGGCAAAAAGGCGATCGACCAAGGGTATTTCAAATTTTCGACTATCGTTGATACGTTGTATTCTTTGTTTTGTGTTTCCGCACAAGTAATAGCACTGGTAATCAACATAAAGAAGCTCATGTAGAGTTTTTTTATTGTAAGGGTATTATTGTTCATTATTATTTCCCAAGTAACTAGGTTTAGCAGCAGAATGTGATGTTAAAAAGGCAAATAGCCATGCAGAAATGATACAGCAGCAAGTCGTTAAAAAGAGTCCTAGAGGCGTTCGTGCCGAGGCGATTGGCGTTAATCCCATAAAGTATTGGATAAGATACATAGTTATAGGAAAAGAAGTCATGCCAACGGCAATATACCAAATAGCTCTGTTTCCCCCAATAAGTTGATGAGCGTACCTCGCAATAATAAAACCAACTAAAAAACCAATTGAAATTAATAGATATAAAGCAGGCGCTAGTCCGAGTAAATCTTGAATAGTGGCATTAAAACGTACTTCGGTGGAAATACTAAGCCCAAATGATTGCACGTCAGCTAAGATTATTTGGGTAGAAACAATACACACAAGCAGAGTGGCTATCAAGGTAGTAAAAATAAATGGCACAATGGTTTTTAACATAAATAGGCCTTTAATGAATTGAGTGATTAGGTACACAATAATGCTTAAGTTGTTAAACATACACTGCTTATGATGGTATTAGAACAGTCTTACAGGAAAGTTTTAGAATGAAGTTATAATTGTAGTGACATAGTTAAATATTTATTTTAATTGAAATTTTTTTAGGTAAAACAAGTTCATCTATTTGTCACATCATTTTCACTTAGCTTAAGTATTTTAATTTTTATATAAAAATAAGTATTGTAGTGCTAATTATTTGAATAGGGTTTACTGTTATAGCTATCTATTTCTAGTTTATGTACAAGCTTTGAAAACACTGAGTAACTAAGTGGGTATTAGCGAAATACTGTTAATATATTTAATTATAGCTTAGTATTCAAAGAGTCAGCGCAAAATTATTCTTCATGTAAATACTTGTTGAGTAGCATTATTGATTTTGCAACGCGAGATGATTGAGTTTATCCCAAGGTATCAGTCATTGAATTCAATCAGTATTTAGGCACATAAAAGTTATTATGAATAAAACTCAAAATTTTTTTGAAAGAGTTCTTCGTATTACACGAACGACAGTATTAAGCATTGTTGTTCTAACAGTAGGTCTCTCATTAACAATATTAGAATGGCACAAAACAGTGGATACAGTTCTTTTGGAAGATCAACTGCGTTTTGAACAAGAGACTGATAAGAGCCTATTAAATATACAAAAGCAGATGGGAACTTATCAGCAAGTACTTAGAGGGATAAAGGGGCTATTTCTTGCTTCAGATAAAGTCAATCGAAATGAATTTAAAGTTTACACTGAAGAGCTTGCATTAGAGCAGAATTTTCCAGGAATATTAGGTGTAGGATTTGCTCTTTCTATTGCGCCAGAAGAGCGGGAAAAGCATATAGCAAGTATTCGTGCAGAAGGGTTTCCCGGTTATGTTATGTCGCCCGAAGGAGAGCGAGAACAATATACTTCCATTATATACCTTGAACCATTTAGTGGAAATAATTTGAATGCATTTGGGTTTGATATGTATTCAGAAAAAGTCAGACGAGCAGCAATGGATAAGTCTAGAGTGAGTAATAAACTAGCGCTTTCAGGCAAAGTAAGTTTGGTACAAGATGTCGAACGAGGTCCTATCTCAGGCGTCTTGTTATACCTTCCTGTTTACCATAATAATGACGGGCAAGTTGGTGTAACCTCAAAAAAATTATATGGATGGGTTTATGCTCCGTTTAGTATGGATATACTGATGGAGGGTATTTTATCCGATAAACTAAAGATTAATTTAAATATATATGATGGCACGGCTATAAATAAAAAGACGCAACTATATTCTTCAATGCAAAGTGCGCAAGAATTTGAGGAGGTGGCGTTTCAGCACACGGAGCAACTAGTTATTGCTCAGCGAACATGGACTGTTGTATTTTCGGCAAACGGTGACTTCGCTCAATCTCATGTGAATACTGAGGGGTTGGCTGTTTTGTTGTTAGGGAGTTCATTTTCAATATTGATAACATTACTTGTTTGGTCTTTATCTAGTAGTAAAAACAGAGCCGAAGCAAGAGCAGAATTCATGAATAAAGAGCTATCTGAAACAGAGTTTCGATGGAAGTCGGCATTGTCTGGTGCAGAACACGGTGTTTGGGATTGGGACAACCTTACTAATAGTGTCACTTTCGATACTAAATGGAAGTCTATGCTTGGCTATGCTGACGATGAAATTAAAAATGAATTTTCAGAATGGAAACGCTTACTTCATCCGGAAGATTGGGAACGTGCTGAAGTAGCAATTGCAAATTTTGTTAGTGGTAAAACGAATATTTATAATCTAGAGCAAAGGCTTCAAGCGAAAGATGGTAAGTGGATATGGATTCTTTGTCGAGGAGACGCGGTTAGTTGGACTGACGATGGGCGTGTTGCCCGTAGTATAGGAACTCATACCGATATTACTGAACAGAAAAAATTAGAACTAGCACTTACCGAAAGTGATCTACGCTTTCGAGGTGCATTTGAAACAGCAGCAATGGGGATTGCACTTGTAGGGCTAAATGGTGAATGGATTGAAGTGAATCCGTCTTTGCTCAATATGTTGCAATACAGTGAGGAAGAACTTCTTAAGTTAACTTTTCAAGATATTACTCACCCAGAAGATCTTAATTTAGATCTTGAACATCTAACGGCACTTGTTGCGGGAGAAATAAAAAGCTATCAAATGGAAAAACGGTATTTCTGCAAAGATGGCTCTATTGTTTGGGCGTTTCTTAGTGTATCTATGGTAGTTGATATTAAAGGGAAACCAGTTCATTTCGTTTCTCAAATTGAAAATATTACTGTTCGTAAGGAACTTCAAAAACAAGTATTACATCAAGCAAGTCATGATGAATTAACAGGGTTACCTAACCGTCGATTCTTAAAAGATAGACTAGCGCGTACTTATGAATTAAGCCGTCGATATAAGCGACCATTTGCGCTTATGTATATTGATGTTGACCATTTTAAACTCGTTAATGACGAATATGGTCATGATGTTGGCGATGATTTACTTATATGGTTATCAAGTAAATTAAAGTCGTGTCTGCGAGGGACTGATACGCTAGCCCGTCAAGGAGGAGATGAGTTTGTCTTAATCTTATCAGAAATTAAATCTTCAGAAGATGCTACTTTAATAGCTAATAATATTTTTGAAGCGATTAGTGATGTATTTTCCAATGGTATTCTGAAGCGACAAGTATCGTTGAGTATTGGTATTGCTATTTCTGATCCTGCAGGTGATGATTCTATTGAAGATTTACTGAGAAAAGCCGACATAGCGCTGTATCAAGTAAAACGTGCAGGCCGAAATGCTTTTAAACATTACCAAGATGGTGACGATAAATCATCATGATGAAATATAAATACTCATATTGAATAAATATGGCTAGCAAAGATATCTAACACTATTCAGTGACATTGTTGATGTGAAAATAAGATTACTGAATAATGTGAGCAATCAACGTATAATTGCAGTCATATTAATAAAAGCAGTTAACATATAGAATGGCAGAGCAAAAGCATCACCCTGAACTCAAGGTTACGCAAATTCATTTAACTGATGATAATAGTGAACTATTAACATCGCCTGTGCCAATAGAGTCTATTCAAAATACTCACCAAGCCTCTTTAGAAATAAATGATAGAATAGCTAAATCTTCACCTAAAATTGTATTAGCAACACTTAACGCACGTTATTTTCACACAAGTTTTGGGCTACGTTATCTTTATGCCAATTTACAAGAACTACAGCAATATTGTGAAATAAAAGAGTTTATTATTCAAACTCGTCCCATTGATATTGTCGAACAAATATTGGAGACAAAGCCTGATATAGTCGGTTTTGGTGTCTATATTTGGAACATAGTGGAAACAACCGATGTTGTTAATTTATTAAAAGTGATTGCACCTGAAATAAAAATTATTTTAGGTGGTCCAGAAGTTAGTTATGAAACTGAACAACAAGCAATAGTTCAGTGTGCAGATTATGTATTAACAGGGCCTGCCGATTTAAGTTTTTATCAGCTTTGTAAAGATATAATCAACAATACGCCACCAAATAAAAAAATAGTTCACTCGAAACCGGTTGAGTTAAAAGAATTAGCGCTACCGTATGAGTATTATACCGATGAAGATTTGACCCATCGTTTACTTTATGTTGAAGCGTCACGGGGCTGTCCATTTAAATGCGAGTTTTGTTTATCATCTTTAGATAAAACATCAGTACCTTTTGAAATAACGGTATTTCTTGAGCAAATGGACATTCTTTATCTACGAGGTGCGCGTAATTTTAAATTCATTGATAGAACCTTTAATTTAAATATTAATACCACAATGCATATTATGCAGTTTTTCTTAGACCGCATGACTGACGATCTTTATCTACATTTTGAAGTGGTACCTGATCACCTTCCTCGAAAGTTAAAAGAATTATTAGCACAGTTTCCTGAAGGCAGTTTACAATTTGAAATTGGCATACAAACCTTTAATACCGAAGTTCAAAAAAATATTAGCCGTAAACAAAATAATGCAAAGTCGAAAGATAATTTAATTTGGCTAAAAGATAATACTCATGCGCACATTCATGCTGATCTGATTTTTGGTTTACCAGGCGAAACCTTCGACACTTTCAAAGATAGTTTTAATCAGCTTTATCATTGTCGTCCGCACGAAATTCAAATGGGTATTTTAAAACGCTTAAAAGGTAGCCCGATTATTAGACATACAGAAGCTTTTGATTTGAGGTTTAATCCTTTACCGCCATTTAATATATTAAGTACTGATAGAGTAAGCTTTTCTACCATGCAACGTATTAACCGCTTTGCTCGATATTGGGACATGATAGGTAATTCAGGACGTTTTAAGTACTCATTACCGCATATATTGACTGATGAGCCTTTTGATGATTTTATGGCGATTACCGAATGGATTTTTAATAAAACAGGGCAAATACATAAGATTAATTTGAAAAAATTATTTGAATTGATTTCACAATCAGTCGAAGCGTTATATCCAGAAAAACATCAATTAGTCATTAAAAAAATTGAGCAAGACTATGATGCAGCTAAATTAAAAAGCCTTTTTAGTGGGCTTAACCTTTATGCCACTCCACAAGATAAATTAACACAAGTTGACCCCATAATTAAAAACAAAGCGTTAAAACGCCAGCAACAACATATGAGTTAACCACCATTGTTAGTTGCTGTAATTTAGACATTTTTAACGTTCAACTTATTATTTTGTTCTATTCTGGTAATAGCGAAATAAAGAAACTCATTTCTAAAGCAACTTCTTTTAAGCGCTTAAAGCGTCCAGAAGCACCGCCATGGCCTGCATCCATATCTGTTTTAAACAATAATATATTGTCGTCTGTTTTCAGTTCTCTCATTTTTGCCACCCATTTCATTGGTTCAAAGTACTGAACTTGAGAGTCATGTAAGCCTGTCGTTACCAGTATATTAGGGTAATGTTGCGCCTTAATGTTATCAATAGGCGAATAAGCTAAAATATTTTTGTATGCTTGCTCTTCGTTTGGATTACCCCATTCGTCATATTCATTGGTGGTTAGTGGGATCGTTTCATCAAGCATGGTAGTTAATACATCTAGAAATGGTACATGCGCGCCAATACCTAAATATAGCTCAGGGGCTTGGTTTACTATGGCTCCCATTAATAAACCGCCTGCGCTTCCACCTGAAGCAAATATTTTATCTTTAGCACCATATCCTTGAGTTATTAATGCTTTAGTAACATCAATAAAATCATTAAAAGTATTTTGCTTATGTGCCATTTTACCTGTTTCATACCATTGTCTACCTAACATTTCAGAGCCACGAATATGGGCGATAACATAGACAAAGCCTCGGTCTAACAAGCTTAAGGTTTGGCTAGAAAAATTAGGATCTATAGTGATACCATAAGCACCATAACCGTATTGAAGGAGTGGGTTAGTACCATCTTTTTTGAACATATCCGTGCGATAAACAATTGATACTGGTATTTTTACGCCATCACGAGCCGTAATAAATAAACGCTCTGATTGATAATGGTCTTTATTAAAATCACCTAAAACCTTCTGTTGTTTTAACAGTTTTCGTTCACCAGTTGCTAAGTTAAATTCATACAAAGAGCCAGGTGTGGTCAAACTAGAATAATATAACCGTGCGATTGCACTGTTTGGCTCTGGGTTATCACCCAAGCAAGCAAAGTAGCAAGGATCATCAAATGATAATGGATACTGATTACCAGCATTAGTACCATTAATTGTGTGAACGATAAATCTAATCTGACCATTTTCTCGCTCAGTGGTTACGATAAAGTTATGAAATAATTCAACACCCTCTAATAACACATTTTCTCGATGAGGAATCACTTCTTGCCAGTGATTTATATCATTAATTTTATCAACCGCAACTTTCATTAGCTTAAAGTTTTTAGCTTGGTAGTTACTGACAATATAAAAATATTCTCCCATTTTATCCGCATGATATTCATGTTGCTCTTGATAAGGCAGCAATTCGATAAACTCACCATTTGGCTCATTTGCATTAAGAAATAGATAGTGAGTAGACTCCGTGGCGTGTAAACAAATGTAAAGTTGAGAATCGTCTCTACTTTTATCTAAACTCATATAAAAGCTATGATCTTTTTCTTCATACACAAGAACATCATCAGATTGAGGTGTACCTAGCTTATGACGGAAAACCTGTGTACCCAATAAGGTCTCTAGATCTTTTTTTACATAGAAAACGGTTTGATTATCATTAGCCCAAACAATTTGTCCTTCAGTTTCGACAAGGACATCTGATAAATATGGGTTTGGAAAGTCTGCAGGCTTAGTTAAATCTTTAAAGTGGATGGTATAAATACGACGGCTGTCGGTGTCTTCAGATACCGATAATAGTTGATCATTAGGGCTGATAGACATATCACCTAAATCATAAAACTCATGACCTTTAGCTCTTTCATTTACATCTAATAGTAGATGTTTGTTATCACCTGAAAAGCTTGTTGAACGATAATGATTTGAAAATTCTTGTTCACCATGAATTTCGCTGTGATACCAATATTTTCCATCTTTTGCAGGCACAGTATTATCGTCTTTTACTACGCGAGCTTTGAGCTCTTCAAAAAGTAGCTCTTGTAATGGTTCTTGCTCTGACAGCATAGCATCAGCATAATTATTTTCACTTGCAAGGTGCGCCAAAATACTTTCATCGCTGCGTTGATCATCTCGCATCCAATAATAATTATCGATCCGTTGATGATTATGAATTTCCATTTTATGTGGAATTTTTTTAGCTATTGGCGCGGTAATGTTTTTGTTTGATTTAAGTGAAATTTTTGGCACTAAGTGCTCCTATATAATTAACCTGATCTCTGGTTGAGTAATCTTGTATTGATAATTAAAAAACTAATGGGTAAGTCTATATATATTTTACAAACTAAGCTTTAAATTTTTCTATAAGTGTTGGAGCTTTTGTTGTTTATTGGATGATAAACAACAAAAGATATCGGACTTTTAGGCATAACGGTAGTGAATGATAAAGATATATTTTAGATCAATTAATTCATGTTCTTTTTATGGTACAAATAACTATTGGTTTTATCAGGTTCACTAAAGGAGAATTTCATGAGTACATCATTTTATATGCCAGCGTTAAATGTTATGGGTAGTGGCTGCTTAGTCGAGGCGATTAATTATATAAAAGATCAAGGATTTAAGCAGGGTTTAATTGTTAGTGATAGTGTATTAAGCAAAATAGGTATAGTAAAAAAATTTACTGATTTGCTCGATAAAGAACAGATATCGAGTGTTGTTTTTGATCAAGTACATCCTAACCCAACTGTCAGTAATGTTAATGCTGGATTAGCTATGCTTAAGCAAAATGATTGCGATTTTGTCGTTTCGTTAGGTGGTGGATCACCACATGATTGTGCTAAAGGTATTGCTTTAGTTGCGAGTAATGGTGGACAAATTGCAGATTATGAAGGCATAGATGTATCTAAAAAGCCTCAGTTACCTTTAGTTGCGATTAATACTACTGCGGGGACAGCATCAGAAATGACTCGTTTTGTTATTATCACTGACGAAAAACGTCATGTAAAAATGGCAATTGTTGATAAACATACCACGCCAATGTTATCGGTCAATGATCCTTCTCTTATGGTTGGTATGCCAGCATCATTAACCGCTGCAACAGGTATGGATGCTTTAACACATGCTATTGAAGCATATGTTTCTACAGGCGCAACACCCATTACTGATGCTGTTGCTCTTAAAGCAATTGAGCTTATTCAAGCAAATTTACCAACAGCAGTGGCAAATGGCGAAAATATTGAAGCAAGAGAACAAATGGCTTACGCTCAGTTTATGGCAGGTATGGCATTTAATAACGCTTCATTAGGCTATGTTCATGCGATGGCTCACCAATTAGGTGGTTTTTATGATTTGCCTCATGGCGTTTGTAACGCCGTTTTATTACCACATGTACAACGCTACAATGCAAAAGTATGCCCTGAACGTTTGAAAGATATTGCGAATAGTATGGGGGTAAATGTTTTTAATATGTCTGCAGAGGAAGGCGCAAACGCTGCCATTAGTGCTATTGAAACATTAAGCCAAAAAGTAGGAATCCCGGCTGGTTTAATAGAGCTTGGTGCGAAAGACGGTGATATAAATTTATTAGCTGAAAACGCGTTAAAAGATGTGTGTAGCCTAACTAACCCCAGACAAGCAAGCCACGAAGAAATTTGTAACATTTTTCGTGCAGCCATGTAAAGCTACTAGACAGAATGAGTGACGTTTAGGTTTGTTTGATTAAAATCTAGTAAAAAATATATAAATTATAAACCAAGCATTAACTGAGTAAATATTTATATTTGCTCAGTTAAAAAATTTGATCTGGCTATGCCTGTTATGTAAGTACAATATCTTTACACTTTGGGCTTTTTTCTCTGGTAACAAAATAACAAATTAGTGAGCCGAGAGTGACTAAAAATACACCTTGCCAGAATGATTGGCTGAGGGTAATAGATAAATAAAAAGCAGAAATAATAGTAGAAAAAACCGGTGTAAAATAAGATATGGTACCGAGTAGCATCAAATTACCGCCTATAATCGCTTTATTCCACAAAGCATACCCGCTACCAATAACAATGCCAGCAATTAACAGAATGACAGTAGAGCTCATTGAGAATGTTAATGGCGGCTCGTTACTCAAGGCATATTGAATCCACAATGTAATCGCAGTTGCAGTAAAAAATAAGGTGATCGCATTTTTACCATTACTCAGTTTTTGGGTGATTATGCAGTAAACAGCCCAGATAAATGCCGCTGAAAATGCCATTAAATACGTTATTGGGTTATCAGAAAAATTATTCATTAAAACAGCAACTGAAACATCATTATCGCCAGTTATACACCATGCGACACCAACAAAAGCAATTAACACACTGGGATAAACCCAGAGACTTACTTTTTTACGGCCTGAAAACACCGTTAATAATATGGTGATAGCAGGCCATAAATAATTAATAACAGCCATTTCCATTGCTTGATGTCTGGTATTCGCCATCCCCAAAGATAAGGCAAGGCAAACTTCATAAGATACAAATAATATAGCGCCAAGAATAAGGTAACGAGGTGGGAAATCGTTAAGCTTTGGTAAACCCATTACTAAAATTAAAAAGAGGGCACTGATGGAGTACATCATCGCTGCACCACCTATGGGACTAAAAAGCTCAGATACGTCCCTTATGAGTGCAACGAGACAACTCCAAAGTAATATTGCCGCTATTCCACAGATCGTATATTTATTATTGCTGAAAAATGTCATTGTAAACCTAAAGCCACACTTAATTATTACTCGTTAAATTAACAGTAATTAATTATTTACACCATTAGGACAATAAAGAACTGATAAATTAGTGAAATACTTACTCTTTGTCTGAAAATTATGTAAGTATTTGTGTCTATAATTTAAGCAGTACAAACACTTTGTCAGGTTATTTTACATAAATCATAAAGAAACAAAAACATTACTTAGAACTTTATTTTGTTTAATTTAATTTTGTTGTTCTTAATTTTGTTTTTTATTCTTTTGTTGTCATTAAAAACGCTATCGTTTGTTTTATATTCGTTTAATATAAGTTATAAGTGTAAAATTTTTTTACACTAATTTTACGTTTGTATACTTTTGTAACATTTTTATTACCTTGTTGTAATGAATTTCATCATTTTGCAACAAAGGCATTGTTATTGCTTCATTTTATTATCGCTAATTACCTTGGTATGGAAGAAAGTATATTTTTTACATACTGGTATGTAAGGTAAAGATAATAATATCTATGTTTAGCGAATAAATAATAATAATTGGAGTAATAAATGCAACTTAAACGATCCATGATAGGAAGTGTCATTACACTCATTTTAGCAACGTCCGCGAATGCTAATGAAGTGATAGTAGATAGCAGTCGATTAGTTCTTGCGGGTGAAAATTTAACGCAGGCTACAGAAAGTAAAAGCTATATTGTACAAATTAAAGGGCAAACAGGTGTTGAACAAGCTCGAAATATTGGTGAGCTACTACCTAGTAACCAGCAAGTAGCTGTTGCTGGCAACAACTACAACGCGAATACACCTGCAATGGTTGCTTATCAATTAGCATTAGAGTCAAAGCAAAAAGCTATTGCTAATGAAATAGGTGCCATTGATATCAACTATTCATTTAAGCATACCTTTAATGGTTTTAGTGCCATATTGTCACCGACACAAAAAGCAGCATTAGAATCTCATCCAGACGTTGTTGGTGTTTGGGAAGATAAAGTTCAACGTGTTTCCACTGCAAATACACCTGAATTTTTGGGGCTAACCTCAGGCAGCGGTCAACATTCACTCGGTATTAAAGGTGAAGATGTTGTTGTTGGAATTATTGATACCGGTATTTGGCCAGAAAACCCGAGTTTTTCTGATGATGGCAGCTATAGCGACCCTTCAACACTTGGTTGGTTAGGTGCTTGTGATTCAGGTTTAGATGAAACCTTTAATTGTAATAATAAACTTATTGGTGCTCGATACTTCAAAGACTCTTTTGAAGCTGTTTATGACATTCAATATGAATTAGGTGAAGTTGAGTCTCCAAGAGATGCGGCTGGTCATGGTAGTCATACTGCTGGTACTGCCGCAGGTAATGAAGGTGTTGCGAGTTCCATCAATATTAATGGCTATGAAGCTAGCACAGGTACGGTGTCAGGTATGGCACCAAGGGCGCGTATTGCTGCTTATAAAGTCTGTTGGAATGATGCTTACACAGATCCTATTACCGGTGCTGATGAAGCAGGTTGTTTTTACGGTGATACCATGGCTGCAATAGATCAAGCCGTTGCTGATGGGGTCAATGTATTGAACTATTCCATTGGTGGTAGTTTAACTGATTTAACCGTACCACCGACAGCGGCTATGCTACGTGCAGTAGATGCTGGTGTTTTTGTTGCTGTTTCTGCAGGTAACAGTGGTCAAGATGGCCCTGAAACTGTTGGCACACCAGCTCCTTGGGTAACTAGTGTTGCGGCTTCAACTTATGATGGTACTGCGATAACACAAGGTATAAAGGTTTCATCACGAGATCCAGAAGAGGTTATGGTGGCGGCTGAAGGGGCGATCACTAAACCATTAGGTGAAACTGGTGCTATTATTGGTAATGTTGTCGTTGCAGAGCCTCTATTAGCCTGTTTTGACGGTGGATTTGCTACACCGCTTGATAATGCTGCAGAAATAGCCGGTAATATTGCACTAATTAGTCGTGGTACTTGTGCTTTTACAGAAAAAGTTGAACGTGCTCAACTTGCTGGTGCAACTGCCGTTATTGTCTATAGTACTGATGATACGCCTATCGTTATGGGAGGGGATGGTACATTTGAAATCCCTGGTTTTATGATAAGTAAAAGTAATGGAGAATCACTCAATACAGCGATTACAGGTGGAGAAGTTATTGAGGTAACAATGTCTCCGGAAATATTCTCTCCAACGCCTGTAATTGGTAATATAATGGGCGATTTCTCGTCGCTTGGTCCAAACTCTGCAAGTTACGATATTATTAAACCTGACATTACCGCACCCGGCGTTACAATATTGGCAGCTTATAGTGAAAACCCGGTCAGCAGTGCTGCAGGCGATTCATTTAGATATTTACAGGGTACTTCAATGTCATCTCCTCATATTGCGGGGATTGCGGCGTTATTTACAGAGTCAAATAGTACTTGGTCGCCAGCGCAAATAAAATCAGCGATGATGACCAATGCTTATCAAGACGTTATGAAACCTGACGGTATAACACCTGCAGACCCATTTAACTTTGGTGCTGGTCATGTTGATCCTGTTGCTTCACTAACACCAGGTCTACTGTATGATGCAAATACTGCTGATTATCTTGCTTTTTTATGTGGTATCGGTAATGAAACTTTTGTAGCAAGCATGGGCATTGAGTGTGATGCATTAACTTCAGCTGGATTTAGTCTTGATCCTAGCCAGTTAAATCTACCTTCGATTGGGATTGCAGAGTTACAAGGACCTGAAACTGTTACTAGAACGGTTTCAAATGCGGCAAATAGTGCATCAAGTTATACGGCGACAATTGAAGCGCCTGAAGGAATCGATGTGCAGTTGCAAACATTTGATGCTAACGGTGCTGTTAATCCGAGTAACACATTGGATGTTGAAGTAGATGGTAAAGCAAGTTATGCATTAACATTTACAAAAACAGCATCAAGTGAGAATGATGTTTGGAAATTTGGTGCAATTACATGGACTGATAATGCTGGTCATAGTGTCCGTAGCCCTATTGCGATAAAAGCGGTAGCAGATACGAATATTGAAGTGCCTGCCGTTATTTCTGCACAATTGCAGCAAGGACGTTATAGTTTCCCTGTTAAAACCAATTATTCAGGCGCTTTATCTATTGATTACGCTGGTTTAGTTGCGCCATTTGGTTCAAGTGGTACAGTTATTCAAGATTTAGATGGCTCTTTTGCTTTTAATGAACCTGGATTAGGCTTTCATGGATTTCTTGTTCCAGAAGGCACAAAAGTAGCACGCTTTAGTCTACGTGGTGGTTTAGTCGATGCAGCAGGGGCTGATTTGGATGTTTATTTATATCGTTGTATAGCATGGAGTTGTAGTGCCGTTGAAAGTGCTATTTCAGAAGATTCTGACGAAGATATTATTCTAACGAATCCTGCTCCTGCAAATAACGGTGACGTTGGAGATCTTTATATTGCCTTTGTTCATGGTAGCGACTTAAAAGGTGTAGCTGAGACAAACTATACAATGCTAGGTTGGGTAGCTGATCAAGCTGAAAGCTCTACTCGTGTCATATCAAGCAGCAGAGCAATTCAAGGTCGATATAATTATACGACCATTTTTACCTCTGGTTTAAATTCGGGTAGTATTTATATGGGAGCGGTAACTTATTATAATGCTGATGGTGTAGCTGAAGGTACGACTGTTCTGGAATTAGGTAACTAATCACTCGCTTTATAAATAAATGTGCAAATTATTTATTTGTTTAGGTGCTTAAATAAAAACCTCATGAGAGTAATTTCATGAGGTTTTTTTATTATTAATTGAATTAGTTAGCGGATTAAATGTGTAATCCTGGTTTCATTATGTAAGTGAACAACTTTATACGTAGAAATGATCATATAGGTAGTGAGATTGGTATCATTGAAAATATCAACTTTGCAGCTTTGTAAGTATGTATGAGGCTTTAGCTATATTAAGCTGAAGCTGGAAAGTTTATTGTTCACATTATCCTAGTAATACTCATGAGCTTATATTGTTAATATAGCTGTATACAAGATGTAAACGTTAAGTTTGGTTCGCTTGTTATATAGTAAGGCAGTTAAATAATGTGGTTACCAAAGTCTCGATATTGTCAATGTGTTGCTTCTTACAGTACAAGAGCTCACTAAGCTAATGACATAAAAAAAGCTAAGAGTTGATACTCTTAGCTTTAAATAAAAACGATTATTTTTTTTACGATGCAATAATTACTGAATTGTTAGAGCGTATATTATCGCATTACTTTACTTTTTTGCGTGTCGTTAAGCCAATTGCTGCAGCTAAAAATAGTAGTAGAGTGGTCGGCTCAGGAACCTCTGTTAATCTCGCCTCACCTAGTGCTAACTCACCAAAGTCGTATAGGCCACCACTTGAATCGAAAATATCACCAAAACCGAAAACTGTATCAATTAAACCACTGAAAGCATAGAAGTCAAATGTATTTTCGGTAACGTCAAATTGCAACAATTCAAGACCTGCTGCTAAATTATTTACATCAAATAAGGCTTGAAACAAACCAAACATTGGAAAAGATGAAGGATTAGCATCTAAGGCTACATTGCTTTCTGCTTCAGTCCAAAAATTTAAACCAAATAACTCAAAATCAACCCAGGCGTTAACAGTTCCTAATAACAAAGAGCCATCATTGAAAACATCATCAACAATTGCTATTTCAGTATCTATAGTGATAAAGCCAATATATTGATAATCTATTTCAGTAGTAATGCTTGAATCAAGCCAAATATCTTGTGTGATTAACGTCGCATTGGCTGCACTACTAAGTGTAAATACTAACGACAATGTGAATAATGTTTTTAAAAAAAGTTTATTTAACATGTTACTTCCTAATTTATTTTATTTTTATTAATTTATATGTTGAATATCACCTTTTACATTAGTAACACCAACAATTTACATATTAATGCAACTTTTACGCCTAGTTAACAATTAAGTTATTAGTTATTAAATATCAGTAATTTACTTTTGTTTTGGATGTTTTTATTAACAAGAGCATAAAGCGCTTTATATAGTGTAAAATTTTCTGACACTTGATGTGTTTACGCATATAAAACTATAGCTAGCAGTAACATATATAGTTAAAAATTAGCAAATATAAGCTTAGCAATAGTTTTTGATGTGCTTTGTGTTGTACTATCACGCCCATCATGTGCAATGTGTTCTGTTATACAATTCACATTTTTAAAATAAATAATCATTCGCTCTATGGAAAAGTATAAACTATGCGTGTAGCCGTTACTCAGTTTGCCACCACTTCAAGCACACAAGAAAATTTAGCAACTTGTATCCGTATAATAAATGACGCTGCGGTGTGTAAACCCATGCTAATTGTTCTTCCTGAATATAGTAATACGTTGAGTGAGTGTAGTGATCATAATCAAGCATGGAATGCAGCGCTAGAAATCAATGGTAGTTTCTTACAATGTATTGCTGATCAAGCAATAAAACATCATTGTTATATTGTTATTAATGTTACTTTACGAAGATACCCTTCACGTGATCATCAAGATGGCGCTATTAAATCAAATATTACGGTAACGTCTTGTTTATTTTCACCATTAGGAGAGCTTATTCAACAAAAAGATAAACACTCGTTGATAGGGCATGAGCATGACTTTTATATTTGTACAAGCGAAACTGCAGATGTAGCCACAACGCCATATGGAAAATTAGGCCTATTAAATGGTAACGATGGTATCACTTTTGAAAAATCGAGAAAATTAGCGTTAGGCGGCGCGCAGTTATTGTGTAATTCAGTTAACACCTTTGCACTTGATCAAAGTTGTTTATATGATGCCGCTCGTGCGTGTGAAAATAATGTGTTTATCGCGACAGCTAATAAAATCGGTGCATTAATTTATCCGGTACGTCACCAAGTAAGTCATCAAGAATCATCACAAGATTTTATTGCTCAAAGCAAAGCTAATGATTTTACAACGCAAACGGCTCAGTCGAGTAATTCCGGAGTAGGGAATAGCCAAATCATTTGTCCTAGTGGTTCAGTACTAGCACAAATAAAGCATAATAAAGAGGGCTATATTTTTGCTGATATCGATTTAATAGGTACAGGTAAAAAAGTTGGACTGCATAATAAAGTTCGTCCTGATGGCTCTAAAGTGCTTAAACAATTACGGCCTGAGTTATATCAGGCATTAAGAGAAAAAATTAATCAATCGCCATTGCATAAGCATGCTTTAGTTGATGAAAGTATTGCAAAAACAGCTAATGTTGCTATATATGCAACCTATAAATCTAATGAAGAAGCAATCGAAGATGTTTGCCATTATATTGAAAATAACCTTAGCGATATTATCCAATTACCAGAGTTGTTTTTTATCGCTGATAAAGCAATAACGAATGATGTTGAAAAACGTAAAAAAATTGCGAGTTTGAGCCTACAACTAATAACTCAAATTAGTGCAGTGCTGAGACCTTTTCAGTATGTGTGTACCAGTTTAGTTATTGAAGGAATACATCAGGCGGTTCTAATAAATCAACAAGGTTTATTGGCAACACAACAGCAATTACACTTTTGTAATAGGTATCAGTGGACATCATTAGGCGATAAATTAACTATAATAGCGTTGCCACTAGAGCAAGGTAATATTACTGTTGCAATGTTAACAGCCGATGATGCTAACCTACCTGAAATAGTAAAAGTTGCCGCGTTGAGTGGCATTCATTTATTGTTGCTACCCTTTGATATTCAAGAGCCCAGCGAGGTCGAGTATAATATTTTGTCTCTAGCTGCTGAGAATAGGATTTGTGTTGTCGCAGGGAGTCGTGAGAAAAACTTCTCTAATGATCTTTTAGCTAATGAAGCGTCAAGAACCCCGAGTAACATTAAGAACCAGAACAAAATAAAATGTCAAAAATCGACAGGGTTAATTGTTAATTTAACAACAGACTATGCTTTTTTACCTCAATGGAAGCCAAGAAAATTTACTGGTTATATAAACCAGCCTATTGTTAAATACCAATATGGTAAAATTACCAAAGCAGTTGTTCACCCTGTAGCGGCTTGTAATAAATAAGAAAATAAGTTAACACACAGGAGAATAGCTTTGTTCGAAATTTAGTAGTAACAAAGCTAAAATTTAAGATAGTTCATTAATTTGAATAACTTCTATTGTCTCTACATTTAGCATCCGCCATTGAATATTTAGGTTATATAAATGCATGCCATAAACCTTTTCATCAAGCTTATTTTGTTTGTATGCCGGGCGAGGATCCTGCGCTAATACTTGTTCGATAAGTAAGGATAACTCAGGTAATCGCTGTGTTAATCTGGTTAAAATTTGCCGTGAATTTTCTGAAAAGGTAATGTTTAGCTTACTATTAGGTTGATGTTGAGCAAAGCCAGCACATGCATTGGGTAAGGCGTCTGAATAGGTAATATAAGGCTTTATGTCTACAATAGGTGTTTGATCTAATAAATCCATCCCTGAGATATGCAAAATAATATTTTGTTCTACGGTTTCAATGCTATCGAGTTTAACCACGGACATCCCAATAGGGTTGGGTCTAAAGGTTGAACGTGTTGCAAGTACTCCTAGCTTTTTATTACCGCCAAGGCGAGGTGGTTTCACCAATGGCTTCCAGCCTTGCGCTTGTGTGCCATGAAAGACAAATAATAGCCAAATATGGCTAAACTGCTCTAGTCCTCTAACACTATCAAGTGTATTGACATCATTAAGTAATGCGATAGTGCCTTTGGCCGCATCCACTAACCCAGGTTGACGAGGTATCGCAAACTTCTCTTTATAAGGAGAATTAACAATACCAATGGGCTTTATGTTAATGCTAGGAGCACTCGTTAAGTTTGCTTCAATCATGTCACTTGGTTACTTCAATGGCATAAGCTTTTGCATAACAGATAACAATGGCATGGCATTGTTGCGCATCAGCACTGTCATTTAGTTGGGCTAACCGTTCGTGGGGTAATAAGGCACATTGTGAAAAAACGATACCATTAGCTCCTTGATCAAATGCCAACCTTCTTGCTTCAGTTCGTGCATTAATCTCATCAGGCTCTGCGTGATGAGGCTTAATTTGGCAATCTTGACCCTCAACAATCCCCACTAATTGATAACGAGCGTTAATGTCTTTTTCGCTTTGATAAATTTTAACGTGACTGGCAGAGAAATAATCACTAAAGTTATCTTTATCGAGATTGGTTGAGACAAAGCTACTACTACAACTGGCTAATAAAAGCAGTAAAGGGCTAACACATAGCTTTAATGTTCTGTTCATATTTAATTTTGTGTTTAATTTCATCTTGGTTAGGCTCTATTGTTATGTACTATTTAAATTCTTCTTTTCCGGCAATCCAATATTGAAATAATTGATCAATATTGTTATTTTGCTTTTTCATGTGTATCCAGTTACGCATAAATAATTCAAAAGCGGTATCTTTGTTATTAATAGCAAAAGCCATTGATAAGGGAGCTTGCGCTGGTTTTGGCGTTACTACTGTATATTCTGGGTGTAATAAAGTCCAAGCTGAAGCCGTTGGAGCCCCAATAAGCATGGCGTCAATATGTTCGTATTCTTTTTTAAAATATAACCTTGGTGTAGATATTTCCCAAATTGTGCCGTGTTCAAAATGACGATTCACTAAGTTTTCGCTGTAGTATAATTCAGGGATACCAATAATTAATTGTTCATTACTAATTATTTTTTCCCAAGTAGTAAATTCACTCCGCCTGCCATCGTGAACGATAAAAGCAAGAGATTGAGTACTATATGGCACAGTTAATGTGAATTTCTTCATATTGTTAGGAATTAAAGGAATGCCGGTTGTTATATCTAAATAACCAGAAGAGAGTAGTTTTTGTGCTTCATTATGGAAAATTCGCACAAATTCAATATCTACCTCTAAATCATCTGCGAGTAGGTTAAGCACTTCAATGTCAAAACCGACAAGTTTTCCCTCATTATTATGAAAAGCATAAGGTAAGTCATCTCTAAAATAACCAACACGGATAAAGCCTCGCTTACTTATACGTGTTAACACATCAACATTGGGTTGAGAGTTAGCCTTGATATTAGTTGGTGCCTCTAACACCTTACTTTGGGAGTTATACATAATAAAGTCACGTTCAATAAACTTTGTATACCCTTGGTATTGATAACTAATGCTGTCAAAAGTAAACCTTAATGCGATAAAGGCAATAACAGATAATACCGGAAGAAGGATTAAGTATTTGTTAAACTTAGACCACTTAAATGTAAGTTGTTTTAACATACTTGTCGCAATTAATATTGCTAAGCTTGACGAGAATACCACAGAAAGCAAAGCGCTAAGGCGACCGACAATTAAGTTTTCAGCGACTAAAAATAATTCATACATTGAGCTAGGTACATTGAATATTTCTAATAAATTTGGCATAGCCACTGAGCTTGAACTAAATAATTGGGGTAAACCAGCAGTAAGTAAATAAAGGTAATGGCTTGCACTAACTTCTGAGCCAGAAAACCAGGCAGCGAATAAAACGAATAATAAAGCTAAAAGTTTACCGCCTATTGGTAAGCTAAAGCCAATAGGCACAATGATGCTAGGCGCAATAACAGCATCAGTGCGTAAATGGGCATTATCTACCGGCATTTTTTCAATTAAATGTTTTGTTTTTTCGACAATTAATGGAATAACAATAAAAAAGCTTCCGGTTGCAAAGGCAGTGATCATTGCTTCACGTGAGGCCTTTAATATTTCTCTATAGCCTAGTGGTGTAATAGTCGCAATAATTGCTGGTATTATCAAAAAGGCTAACAGCAACACTAAAGCACTGGCGGAAACTATATAAACAAGTAACCCATCTATTTGTGAACTATCAATTGTTGCTGCAGCACGTAACGCTATGCAAAAAATAGCTAATGGCGCTAATTTAATCACCATAGAGCTAACATTAATAATGGCTTTGTTTAAGCCTATTAAAGCTAATAAGGTCTGTTTTTTAGCTTTTACCTTCATTAAGCCGATGCCAACGAGAATACTAAACATAACAACGCTTGGAATTAAACCGTTAGCAAATGAATAAAAAGGATTAGTGGGAATAAAGAGCTTAATAATATCGAGATCTTGTACTGTTTTTATTGTACTTAAGCTATAAAAATCAGCACTTTCCCAGTCTGGAAAGGAAATGGGTGTGATTAAAATAAAAAGCAATACGGTTGCGGTTAATGAGATAAGAATAACTAAACTTTTTTTAATCGTACCGCTTATTCTATGCTCTGAGAGGCTACCTATACCAATAATTAATGATAACGCAATATAAGGAAGCGCTGTCATTTGTAATAGCATAACAAAGGCGTCTGCTATTTCATTTACCCCCGAATAAACGGTTGATGTGGTTGCACCAACAACTAAACCGATAAACATAGCGATTAAAATTAGCAAGGAAGCCGGTGTGTTGCTTAGCAAACTTGTTAGTTTTTTTACCATAATAATACTCATGTTTTTATAGGTTTAATTAGTTTAGCTTGACAAAAAAAAAGGTATCGCGTTATGCCATACCTTTTTTACGAGCGCTTCATATAAAATGAAGTTGGTAGTGATAACAGTAAGTTATTTTATTTAACTCGCATACCTGGTTGTGCGCCATCATCAGGGTTTAATATCCACAAGTCTTCGCCGCCTGGGCCTGCAGCTAACACCATACCTTCAGACATGCCAAAGCGCATCTTGCGAGGCGCTAAATTGGCTACCATAACCGTCTGCTTGCCAATTAAATCTTCAGGTTGATAAGCCGATTTTATACCAGCGAATACTTGACGAGTTTCTGTGCCATCATTATCAAGTGCTAATGTTAATTTAAGTAGTTTATTGGCTTTTTCAACATGCTCAGCATTAATTATTTTAACAATTCTTAAATCAATTTTAGCAAAATCATCGAACTGAATCTCTTCACTAATAGGATCTGCAGCTAATGGATTAGCAAGTGCAGCAGAATTATCGACAATTTTTTCTTGTTTCTTTTTCTTATTATTTGTTTTTTCTTTTTTAGCGTCCGTGCTTATAGCCGTTAAATTTTCTTTCGAAGCTTCTGTGACTGCATTAACTTTATCCATATCTACACGTTGTAACAGTGCTTTAAACTTATTGATTTTATGATCAGTTAATAGTTTTTTATGACCATCCCAAATTAATTCATCATTTAAAAATGCAGCAGTGCTATCGGCAAGTACTGGTAAGACAGGTTTTAAATAAATCATTAAGGTACGGAACATGTTGATACCTAAAGAGCAAATATCTTGTACTTCTTGCTGTTTAGTTTCGTCTTTCACAAGCTGCCAAGGTTCTTTTACCGCAATGTACTCATTAACTTTATCAGCAAGTGCCATAATTTCACGCATACCACGACCAAAATCACGGCTTTCATAATGTGCGGCAATGCTATCACCAGCATTCATAACTTCGTCAGCAAGTGCTTGGTTATCAATATTTGTTGATAACATCCCATCAAAACGTTTGGTAATAAAACTAGCACAACGTGAAGCGATATTAACGACTTTACCCACTAAATCAGAATTAACACGTTGAGCAAAGTCTTCTAGATTTAAATCTAAATCATCGATGCGATTCGTTAATTTCGCTGCGTAGTAGTAACGTAAATATTCAGGATTTAAATGATCTAAATAAGTACGACCTTTAATAAAGGTGCCTTTAGATTTAGACATTTTCTCGCCATTTACTGTAACAAAACCATGGGCGAATACGCTTGTTGGCTTACGATAGCCAGCACCTTCGAGTACTGATGGCCAAAATAAACTGTGGAAATAGATTATATCTTTACCAATAAAGTGGTATAGCTCAGCGTCAGAATTTTCGGCCCAAAAACTGTCGAAATCAATGTTTGAATTCTTATTACATAGATTTTTAAAACTTCCCATGTAGCCGATTGGTGCATCTAACCAAACATAGAAAAACTTACCAGGAGCATTTGGAATTTCAAAACCAAAGTAAGGAGCATCACGGCTAATATCCCATTGCTTTAAACCTTGCTCAAACCATTCTGAAAGCTTGTTAGCCATCTCTTCTTGTAATGCGCCACTGCGAATCCATTCTTTTAACATACCTTCAAAGGCTGGTAAGTCGAAGAAGTAGTGCTCCGAATCTTTTAGTACCGGTGTGGCACCAGAAACAACTGAGCGCGGGTTAATGACTTCAGTTGGTGAATAAGTTGCGCCACATTTGTCACAGCTGTCGCCATTTTCATCTTCTGATTTACACTTAGGGCAGGTGCCTTTTACAAAACGATCAGGTAAAAACATACCCTTTTCAGGATCATAAAGCTGCGAAATAGTACGTGTCTTAATATGACCTTTAGCATGTAATTTATTATAAATATCACTCGATAAAGCTTGGTTTTCTTCACAATGCGTTGTGTGATAATTATCAAAACTAATGTGGAAATCAGCAAAATCAGCCATATGTTCATCACGAACTGCATTAATCATTTCTTCAGGTGTTATGCCTAATTCTTGTGCTTTAAGCATAATTGGTGTGCCGTGAGCATCATCAGCACAAACAAAATAAGTTTCATGTCCGCGCATTCGTTGGAATCGTACCCAAATATCTGTTTGAATATGCTCAAGTAAATGTCCCAAATGAATTGATCCATTGGCGTAAGGTAATGCGCAAGTAACTAATATTTTGCGTTTTTTTGGTAATGTTTGCGAAGAAGTAGCTATAGACATGAATAAATAGTGTTTTTTGATGGTAATAATGGCTGCAATAGTACAGAATTTAACGTTTATACTCAAATAATTAATGTGACAATATGTTCGGTAAATTCTTCAATAATAAAAGTGAAAATAAAAAATCATCCACTAGACCGCAACTTCCAAACGATTCTAAAAGTGCTTTACCTACCATTGATTTAACAACGGCAGAAAAAATTCAAGTGATAGAAGAAGCATTAACAAGCTATCAATCACTAAACTTTCCTCAAGGTGTGCTTGCTGTTTGTCGTGATTTTAAAATACATACAGAAAAATCGAACAGAATACTGGTTGAGTTAACCCTGCCTTTTCCTTGCCAAGGAGAATTAGATACACTTGCCACTACCTTATCAACTTCTTTTGCTCAGCAAGTTGATTTTGAAATAACACTTAATGTCAATACGGTACGTTCTTCTGCTCTTAATGGCGGTAAGATTAAAAACATTATTGCTATTGCTTCAGGTAAAGGTGGGGTAGGTAAGTCAACTACCGCAGTAAATCTTGCTTACGCACTAATTGCTGAAGGGGCTAAGGTTGGCATTTTAGATGCAGATATCTATGGTCCCTCTATTCCAACATTATTAGGGCTGAAAAATGCTAAACCTGGATCTAAAGATGGCAAATTTATGATTCCGTTAGAGGCTCATGGTTTACATGCTATGTCGATAGGATTTCTTGTTGATGAAGGAGATGCTACGGTTTGGCGAGGTCCAATGGCGAGTGGTGCGTTTAATCAATTACTAAATGAAACGGCGTGGCCTGAATTAGATTACTTACTCATTGATATGCCACCGGGGACAGGGGATATTCAATTAACTTTGGCGCAAAAAGTACCCGTAGCCGCTGCCGTTATTGTTACAACGCCACAAGACATTGCCTTGATTGATGCTGAAAAAGGAATTGCTATGTTTGATAAGGTGCAAGTGCCTGTTTTAGGTATTATTGAAAATATGAGTTATCACTTATGTGAAAACTGTGGGCATAAAAGCCATGTTTTTGGAGAAGCTGGGGGCGAGAAAATGGCAAAATCAAAACAAACACAATTACTTGGTCAATTACCGCTTGATATTAATATTCGCCAAGATGCTGATTTTGGTGAATCAGACATCATCGAAAATAGCACTGGTGATATAGCATCTTTGTACCGTAGAATAGCACGTAATATTACGGGGCAACTTTTTCTACAATTTGATAATGCTAGCCCACTAACGACAACTGTTATATATACAGACTAATCGAACGTTAATATACATAACGTAATGCACATCAATAATATAAATTAATAATACAAGAACAATCATTATGAGATTAAGCGATAAAGATATAGAACAATACTTAGCAGATGAAGAAATAATTATTTTACCAAAGCCCGATAGTTCAATGATTTCAGGGGTAAGTGTTGATATTCGCTTAGGTAATGAATTTCGTGTTTTTCAAGCCCATGCAGCACCGTATATTGATTTAAGTGGTCCAAAGGTTGAAATGCAAGCCGCCATGAACTCAGTGATGAGTGAGGAAATTAATATTGCCGATGGTGATGCTTTTTTTCTACACCCAGGAGAGCTGGCATTAGCCGTTACTTATGAGTCGGTTACTTTACCTGATAATATAGTGGGTTGGTTAGATGGACGCTCTTCACTGGCTAGACTTGGTTTAATGGTGCACGTTACCGCCCATAGAATTGATCCTGGTTGGTCAGGACAAATTGTTTTAGAATTTTACAATTCAGGAAAGCTACCATTGGCGCTTCGCCCAAAAATGAAAATAGCTGCACTTAACTTTGAAACTATGTCATCAAGTGCATTGCGCCCATACAATAAAAGAACTGATGCGAAGTACAGAGATCAAAAGGGAGCGGTTGCAAGTAGAATTAGTGAAGACAAACAATCTAGCAACAAAGAAGAATAGGGTGGAGGTATCAACCGACTCTTTTTTTGTAATCAACACTCGCTAAACAATCTTCCAGTGCGCTAATGAGTTTCTTTTTATCATGATGATGAGGAACTTTATTATGCGCTAAATCACGACAAATAATATTCACTTTTTCTGACGTAACTTGTGGGTCTTGGCAAATAACACTGTCTATAGGTAAACAGCCAATATTATCTTGGATCCAAGTTAAGCGCTCATCTATCGTTAACTTAGCTGCGGGGCTATTTTCTAGTACTACGTTATCAATAAATACACAGTGACCTTTCCTATTATTGATAGCGTTACTAATATCCCTTATTAATAATGGCGGTACGATACTTGTTAAAAAACTACCTGGGCCTAAAATAATAAGATCAGCATTGTTGATAGCATCAATACAAGGCTTTATAGACTTCACTAAAGGCGCTAGCATTAAGTTTTTGGGCATAATCGGCATTTCATCAACAGAAAGCTCTCCAACGCGGCAACGTCCTTCTGGATAAAACGCCATTAAGTCGGTTGGTGTCTCAGACATAGGTAATACTTGTGTACGTACTCTTAACATTCGTCTAACGAGTTTAATTGAGTCTAAAGGTCGAGATTGTACTTGTCCCAAACCATATAAAATAAGATTACCTAAATTATGACCACCCAACTCATCAGCACCATCAAACCGAAAATTAAAAAGTTGACTACCGATAGAATCATTATCAACCAGTTCAGTTAAACAATTTCTTAAGTCACCCCAAGCAATAGAACTACTGCGTTTTCTTAATTTACCTGTTGAACCGCCATTATCGGTTGTTGTTACTATACCTGTTAGTTTATCGCCCATAAATGAAAGTGTAGATAAAACTCTACCTAAACCATGGCCACCACCAATAGCAACAATATTTAATTGATTTAACTGCATTCTATAATTTAAAACTCTATTGGGGGATTAATTGATATGTTTTGTGTGTGAACAATACCTGTAATCGCTAAAAAAAGAAAGTAGAAGGATATGTTGATAATATTTAGTTAATAAATGAGTCATCAAGTTTAACAACTTCTTTGAACGCAAATTACACAGTCAAACAACTAGTTAGGCAAAAAACAATCAACTTGTTCTTTATCTAGTCACTCAAACACTATTTTGCAATATTTTCGATGTTTTTTAAAAAAAAGTGTTGACACTTTCGAGGTCGCTGCTTAGAATGCGCCTCGTTTTCAGGAAGACTTCAATTAACGAAATTGATGGCGAAAGAGAATGTACTTTCTTAGTATTTATAGTGAGGAAGTAAATGCACTTAATAGCTATTAGGCCAGGTATTAAATGTAACTGTTTGAATTATTTCTTTTATTAGAATTGTTTAAGCAAGCGGGGCTATAGCTCAGCTGGGAGAGCGCTTCGCTGGCAGCGAAGAGGTCTGCGGTTCGATCCCGCATAGCTCCACCAATATTTAGGTTTTTTGTTGATGTTTTATATTCAACAAAAAATAGATAGTTTTAGCTTGTTTTCAAGTTTTAGTGTCCCTATCGTCTAGAGGCCTAGGACACCGCCCTTTCACGGCGGTAACAGGGGTTCGAATCCCCTTAGGGATGC
>NZ_JAUOPP010000027.1:0-59563 GCF_030547765.1 Colwellia sp. 6_MG-2023
TAGAGTAGGACACCCATACTTTATACTTTCTTGAATAAATAAGAATTCCTGACTATGTTTATAGTAGGATAGAGTAGGACACCCATATTTTAGAGAAGGGATAGAGTAGGACACCCATACTTTATACTTTCTTGAATAAATAAGAATTCCTGACTATGTTTATAAAGTAAACACGTAAGGAGTTTGATTATGACACAATCTCGCCGTCAGCAAGTTTCATTACAAGACACCCGTTACTATCACCTAATCTCTCGTTGTGTGCGCCGCGCTTACCTGTGTGGTGAGGATGCTTATAGCAAAAAAAGCTTTGAACATCGTCGCCAATGGATGGTCGATAGAATTCGTTTCTTAACCAATATATTTGCCATTGATGTGGCCGCTTATGCTGTGATGTCGAACCATTACCATCTTGTGGTCTATGTGGATGAAGAAGCCGCTTTAGGTTGGAGTAACAAAGACGTCTGTCAACGTTGGTTAGCCCTTTATAATAATCATCCGCTAGTTGAGCGTTGGCAACAAGGTACTAACAGTGGCGAAGCTGAAACTGAAGCAGCATTAGCGATTATCGCTAAGTGGCGGCAGCGTCTAAGTGATTTATCTTGGTTAATGCGTAACTTAAATGAATACATCGCCCGTAAAGCAAATCAAGAAGATAACTGTAAAGGTCGATTTTGGGAAGGTCGCTTTAAATCTCAAGCTCTACTAGATGAGAAAGCGGTGCTAGCTTGTATGGCTTATGTTGATTTAAACCCCGTTAGAGCTAAGATGGTCAATAGTGTGCAACAGTCACAATTCACGTCAGTCTATGAACGTATCCATGATAAAGCGAGTGAAGTAGATAAGAAGCAACAATTACCCTTCTCTCATAAACCACTGCTTGGCTTTATTGGTAATGAACATAAGCACGCAGTGAAAGGCATTACTTTTTCGCTGTTAGATTACCTAACGTTGGTGCAAGAAACAGGTAAAGTAATTAGAGCAGATAAAGCCGGTCATCTTGATGCTCAAGTATTGCCAATACTGAATCAATTAGGGTTATCTAATTCACAATGGCTTGAGTTAGCACAACGGTTTGGTAAGCAATACCATCAAGCGGTTGGCACGATTGATGAACTCAGCGCTTTTGCCATGCATACGAATAAAAAATGGATAAGTGGACACCGACAGCAAGCAACTATATTTCGGTAATATCATCTTGCTTAACCCACTCGTAGAATCTTGATTACTATCTCTCTAACATAATTCTTTTGTGCTGCCTGAAATTCAGTAAAATGACTCAGCAAAGTATGATTTAAAAAAATAAATCTATAATGATTGTTTAGTTATGTTTTGTATGATTAAAATAACAGAAAGAATACAAAAATTAACTTAGGTAATCAAAGCTTGGATGTCCCATAATTCCCATCCCATAATTCCCACTTCAGCTAGAATCAAAGCTTGGGTGTCCCATAATTCCTCCCATAATTCCTCCTTTTTAAGACACTTCAGCTAGGCTTTTAGCCCGTTAATTCTTGCTTGTGCAGTTGTTCATTTAATACCACAACTTCTGCGCGTTTAAAAAAGTTAAAGTCGGTAGCGGTCGCTAGAGTATAAGCCCCCATCATACGGCTAACAATTAAATCGCCATTATTTAGTTTAGGTAGCATAATCGATTCGCTTACTACATCAATACTGTCACATGTTGGCCCTGCAAGTACAGATTCAAAACGCGTGAAATCTTGTTTTACACTGTCGATTGGGTATGCCGCTTCATCAAACATTAAACCGCTAAATGATCCGTAAATACCATCATCTAAGTAGTACCATGTTTTGCCTTCACGTACCGCTTGCCCCATTATAGATGCCACACTGGTTACACAACTTGCAACAATAAAGCGGCCTGGCTCAGCAAGTATTTGCATGGTTTCTGGCAATTGAGCAAGAGCGGCGTTAATTGGCGCGCAAAATACATCAATTGGTAATACATCAGCGCTGTAAGGTACAGGAAAACCACCGCCTATATCTAATGTGCTCAATGCAGGTAACCCCAATTCATTTACCTGTAGAACTATTTTCGCACAGGCGTTTATTGCATCGACGTATTTAGTTGGGTTTGGCGATTGCGATCCAACATGAAACGATAATCCTTTAATTCTAATACCTAACTGTTGTGCATAGGTAATGATTTCGATCGCCATTTCAGGGCTACAGCCAAACTTTTTAGATAAATCAGCAAATGCATCTTTATTTCGAAAACTTAAACGTACTAAAATTTCGGCTTGATCTTTGTAAGCAACAAATTTTTCTAGTTCGTTAATATTATCGACCACAAACACAGTACAACCATAAGCTAATGCATGGCGAATGTCGCTATCGCGTTTAATAGGGTGCGTGTGAATAGTGCGCTCACTTGGTACGCCCTCACCTGCAACTAAATCAATTTCGCCACTGGTGGCAAGATCAAAGCTTGCGCCTTCGGTTAATAACGTGCGCACCACCGCTGCTAATGGTAAAGGTTTTAATGCAAAGTGTAAGGTTACGCTCGGTAGTGCATTTTTAAGTGCATGGTATTGGCGACGAATAGCTTCGCAATCAAGCACCATTAAAGGCGCACCATATTGTGCTGCTAGTTGCTCAATTTCTTGATTGGTCGGTTGCGTATAAGTAAAGCATTCGCTTTCGTTAGCCGCAGCCGTAACTGCAGGTACTTTGATTTGAAAGCCTTCTAATTTTGTTGATAAAGCCAAGGTATTCTCCGAGTAAAAGAACGCATTAATTACGTTCTAAAAAACCGCTCGAATAAGGTTTATCTACGAGTCGGTTTAGTGATATCAATAGTGCTTGTGCACAGTCAAGTTCACTCTTGGATAGTTGCTCATTGCCTTGCTACAAACTAAGTTTGTAATGTACTCGGATTGGCTATCATCAAGAAGCGGCGAGATAATAATGTGAGTTTTAAATTTGTGCAACATTTATTTTAAAAAAATAAATTAGCGTAAGAATCAATCAATAATATTCATCAATGGCTTACTCTTTATTTGTTTAACTCCTTGTATATCATAACTAAAAGCTTAGGCTTTTAGTTATGATATAGGATTAGCTATAAAGCATTTAAATCATTGACGTTTTATTTTTATACTAATCTGATAATCCAAATAAATTTGAGCAACGTTCACAAACACTATGTTTTTTTGCACATCTACTTTGACATAATTAACCTGGTTAGTTCCAACACTCGTAACTAACAGATACAGATAAAACTTATCATCTATAGTAAATTAATCGATGAATAAATAGGTTGGCCGAACCATAAGTTGTTAAAATAAAAAACTATTGGCTTTTTCGCCTTAGTCGTTTATGTTAACGAGCCGTTATACGATCCATAAAGATTAATTTAATGAGAATCTTTCTTCTTTTTATAGCTTGGTCATCATTTCTTAGTAGCTTTGTTGATGGAGCCCTTGGCCTTTATGCTTTATGGGTTATTAGTAACTCAGATATCACTATCTTTTACCTTTCATTAGATGCTTTTTTAAAGCAATACGTAGAATTTATATATTGGGTAAAACAAGTAGCATTTCTCGTTATGCCAAAAGGGATTGCAATATGGTTGTTTGGTATTCCGGCTTTGATTTATTTCCCTGTCAGAATATTAATGAGTATAGCTATTGGTAGGTGGGCATTGAAAAAAGTCGAGTTAATAAACGTTAAACATCAAGGCATATATCACGTAGTTGAAAAAAACAAATAACTATTGGTTTTTGCTCCTTAATCACTTATTTTAAACAACTATAATTTACCTCTTAATGTGGTATTAGATCAATGGAGTAATATCAAACTATGTACCTTGGAAAGTGTTTATGCGGTGAAGTTGAAATAAGAATTAAAGGTGAAATTAGTGATATCATCCACTGCCATTGCTCTTTGTGTAGAAAAAATAGCGGTACTGCTTTTGCTACTAACGGCTTTATAAACGCTGCTGAATTTGAGATTGCTTCAGGTAAAAATAATTTAAGTACATTCTCTTTTAAACCTGGCCGAAATAGGCATTTTTGCACTAACTGTGGTTCTCCTGTTTACAGTTCTAATGAACAAGATCCTACCCGTTATCGAATAAGGCTAGGAATTCTTGATTCAGATATTACTGAAAGGCCTATATCTCATAATTTTGTCTCGTCAAAAGCAAACTGGGAAGAATTAGATGCTAAGCTACCAAGATATGATTCATTTGAGCCTAGTCGCAAATAAATTTTTAACTAGCCAATTTTAGAAGGAGTACCAATGGAAGTATCACTTCATCCTGTAACAAAAGAAAACTATGAACGGGTTTGCGATCTTGAAGTCAGTAAAGAGCAAGAAGAGTTTGTTTCAGAAAACACATGGTCTCTAGTCGAATCTTTTTATGAGGAGTATGTGACCCGTGCGATATGCTCTGATGGCGAAGTTGTTGGTTTTTTTATGTGGGTACAAGAAACATCAAACACAATATCAATTTGGCGCTTTATGATTGATAAACAATTTCAGAATCAAGGGCTAGGCCGTAGAGCATTACACTTAGCACTTAATGAAATAAAAAAGGTTAAAGATCTTAAAGAAATTGAAATTAGCTACAGCCCACAAAACCCTGTAGCCAAAAATTTTTATTCTAGCTTTGGCTTTAAAGAAGTAGGCATGGATGAAGATAATGACGATATGCTTGCAATTATTAGCATTTAGAACCTAGTAAGAGTTTCAAGCCTGACTCGTCACAATTTGCCAAATGCTATTTCGTTTCACATTTTAGCAAACTATTACACTCCCCCTAAAACGCTTTTATAATATCGCATCATTCTTTTAACAAGACGTTATATGTATAGGAGACTCAAGTACATGAATAATTTTATTCCATTAGGCATCATTTTTTTACTTGTTATTATTCAAATCAAGTTATTCAAAGATATGTGTAAATATTTATCTTCAACTTATCCAGAAGAGTGGGAAAAACTATCCGAAAACGCTATGGGAGAAGCGAAAGGATCAGTGACAAACGCTAATTTATCAGCGTCACTTAAGAGCGGTTTTTTCGCTACTATTTCTGATGATAAAGTTGTCAGGTTTTTGAAAGTTAGAAAATTGGTTATGTATCTCATGGGCAGCATAGCTATTTTGCAATTAATAATGGCATATATACTGTAGTCTATAGTTCAAAAAATTAAGCAAGGACAAAAAAACAGTTGGCTTTTGTTGCTGCGTCGCTTATTTTAATCACTATATAAGTTGCCACTTAACGAAGGGCTATTTGTTTAGGTTATCAATCAACTATTGTAATTTAATATAAGGAAGTAAAATGAGAACAATTGGCAATTTAATTTGGTTTATATTCGGTGGCGTAATTATGGGTTTGGCTTGGTGCTTTTTTGGGCTTATAGCCTTTCTTAGTATTGTAGGTATTCCTTGGGGACGCGCTTGTTTTGTTATGGCTGGCTTTTCTTTTTTTCCTTTTGGTAAAGAAGCCATCGCTCGTAATGAATTAACACAATCCGAAGACATTGGTACTGGTGGCTTTGGAATGTTAGGTAATATTATTTGGTTTATTTTTGCTGGCTTTTGGTTAGCTTTAGGCCATGTCTTTTCCGCTATAGCTTGTTTTATTACCATTATAGGTATCCCATTTTCTTTACAACATTTGAAACTTGCGGGTATCTCACTTTCACCAATAGGTAAAACTGTTGTAACGAAAGAGGTTGCAGCTGCGGCTCGTAATGCTAATGCAGAAGTTGAAGTTGCAAATTTAAGATCAAACAAATAGTCAAATTTACTACAGAAAATATTGTTGGTTATTGCACTTTATTTACCATGCTAACCAACAATTTTTGCCGTTAAACCTGCCGTTAATTGGCCCCTTATTTCCCCAGTATTAGATTAGTTAAAGAGTAATAAGTTATGGATAGTATTAAGTGGTATAAAAGCCCCGACATGATAGTTGCCTTATCGGCACTGCTAATTGGTTTAGTCACCGCTTTCACTTCGATATATTCAGCATATATCGATCGTGAATATGCGAAATCATCCGTATGGCCTAGATTAGAAATATTCAGAAGCGTTAACCCTAATTCATCCTTTAGTTACGGCGTAAGTAATAATGGTACTGGCCCTGCTTTAATTAAATATGCAAAAATTAAATATGGTACTAAATATATAAAGACTTGGAGCGAAATAGAGGCTTTTCAGAATATTATACAGTCGCATATTAGCAATCGGACCTTATCACCTCAAAAAGGTGTTACTCCAGTTTCATATAAAGGTGAGAAGGTAAAAGACCTTCTAAAAGCAGATACTCAAATAAAAATAGAACTTTGTTATTGTTCTATTTACGAAGAATGCTGGCTCATTGATAAAAGTAATAATCCCTCACCTGTAAAAGCTTGTTATATCGATGATGACGAAATATTTCTACAATAAACAATCTGCTCATTAAGTATTAGCACCCGAGGCAATGATGAGTAAATTTTTGAATTTAGTGGCCTTGTTACCAATTCTCAGCTTTATCGTAACAATGATTTTCATTCTTATCACTAAGGAAGAGATTTATACAAACTATCATTGGTTTGTGGTTGCCTTGTTATCACTTCAATCTTCTGCTGAACGCGTAAAAAATGCAAGTTCGGTAAGTATAACTATTTTTGTTTCTGGTATTTTGGCTAATATCTTGTTGATTATCGCAACGGCGTTTGATTTAAAAATACCCCCAATTACTTTGGTATTATTTATGGGATATTTAAGTACTGGCTTTCTAATTTTATTTGGAGATATAGCAGTTAAGTGGTATAAAAAATTGGACAGCCCACAAGGGAAAAGTGTTGTGAAATAGTTATTTGACACTGGTATTATTCAGTATAAGAGTGTTAATAGTATCGACTCTACGTATATAAGTTATCAAGTTAAGGAAAGAATGAATGAAAAGTAAACCATCCTCTAAATATTACTTAAGTGCTTCATTTATTATGTTGTTAGGTTTAATTTACAATGTTATTGAACAAGACTTTTGGGGTTCAGGGGTATTTCTAATTTCATCTATAATATTTTTAACTTTAGGTATAATTGAAAAACGTACATTAAAAAAATAAAACTCAATAGACTGAAATACAATTAACTCTATTTTTACACTGATTACAGTCTGGTTCATACAAGGGTATGTAACATGCACTTGACTAAAAGCACTTTATCTTCTGTGGTTGCAGGGTTGATCTTAGGCTACCTAGGCGCTTATCTTACGGGTTACACTTCAGCATTTTCGATGCCAGCTAACTTTATCAAGTTTATGTGGGTCTGGGATATCTTAGTTGTACAATTTTTAGGTTTTGGCGTATTGGCTATTCTTTTATCCTATTCTGTCGCGTATTTTTCAAAACTTAATTTCTTTTTTTCAGTTATTGCGAGCTTTGTGATTGCCCAACTCAATTTATTTCTTATGATGGATGGTAATATAAATCTGTATTTTCCACATATATTAACAATGCTCACTTGCTTAATTATTGGTTGGTTAATTGCTATCAAAAGACATGCAGAACAAGTAGTACAAACAGAAGATAATCATCTATTGAAGAAAATTAAGCACTAAAGCTTGTAGGTATTGTTATCTCCATTCGATTAAGAAAATGGAGCTAGGCTGACAAAACTCATCCAATAGTAAATTTAAATCGGTACAAAATAGTTGGCTTTTACTCCTTAGTCGCTTACTCTAACTCATTGTATTATTAACTTTTAACAATACATTAGCTGATTCTACAAGCTTTATTTAAACTCAAAAGGAAATTAAAAACGAAATGGGGTATATTCACTTAACTTACTTACATTTATTAACGGTTGTCCCTGCATTCATAATAGGAACTTATTTACTTCTTAAACGCAAAGGAACACCTAAACATAAAGCTCTAGGTAAAATATATATGGTACTTATGTTAATTACGGCCATTATATCACTCTTTATGCCAGCTCAACTCGGTTCAACTTTTTTAAACCATTTCGGTTATATTCACTTACTTAGTCTATTGACATTGTATGCAGTTCCAGCTGCATATTTTTATATAAAAAAAGGAAATATTCGTGGTCATAAGCGAAGCATGATCATACTGTATTGTGGTGGCATATTAGTGGCAGGTACTTTTGCTTTAATGCCTGGTAGGCTATTAAATACTTGGCTTTTTACCTAATGAGTGTATTAACCATTAGATAAGCCATTTAAAAGAAAGGTTATTGGCTCTTAATGAGCTATTAGGCTTTAAAGGAAACATTGTGTGCACCGATAAGAATAAATTTTTAATCATTGGTTCGATATGCAGCGCTCTTGCCGCTCTAGTTCATTTAGGCTGCATTATATTTGGTGGTCATTGGTATCGCTTTTTTGGTGCTGGGGAGCAAATGGCAAGAATGGCTGAAAATGGTCATTGGTATCCAACTGTAGTCACGTTAGTCATTGTTCTTATACTGTCAGTTTGGTCTCTGTATGCCCTATCAGGTGCGCGAGTAATTTTCAAAATGCCATTTCTTCGTTTAGGCTTAGTTTTAATCTCTGCAATATACTTAATCCGTAGTCTGGCATTCGTCAGTATAATGCCCATGTTTCCAGAAAACAGTTTAACATTTTGGCTAGTTAGCTCAGGTATTACTTTCACTATTGGCCTATTGTATGCCATTGGTACTTTTCAAGTATGGTCACACTTTAATAGCGAAAGTGCCCAGCTATAACTTTAAACGGAGCATTCATGAAACCAATCGTTTTAGTTACAGGCGGTAGCAGAGGTATCGGTGCTGCAACATCTAAACATTTAGCCATACAAGGTTATGCTGTTTGCGTAAATTATATTTCAAATGAAATTGAAGCAAATAAAGTTGTCGCTGAAATAAATGACAATGGCGGTGTTGCTATTGCCGTACAAGCAGATGTATCTCAAGAAAGGGATGTTATTCGACTTTTTAATACAATTGATCAATCATTGGGTAAAATTACACACTTGGTTAATAACGCTGGGATTTTATTTCCACAAATGCCGATATCAGCAATGACAGCAGAAAGAATTAATAAAGTATTAACGACTAATGTCACAAGTTACTTTTTATGCTGCAGAGAAGCGATAAATAGAATGATAGAAGGTGGTGCAATAGTTAATGTATCCTCTGCGGCTGCGAGGTTAGGCTCTCCTGCGGAATATGTTGATTATGCAGCGTCAAAAGGCGCGATTGATACTTTAACCACGGGATTATCTCTTGAAGTTGCAAATAAAAATATTCGTGTAAACTGTGTGAGGCCAGGGTTTATTTATACAGAAATGCACGCCGATGGTGGTGAAGTGAATAGAGTAGACCGCGTTAAATCATCAATACCATTACAGCGGGGTGGTAAGCCTGAAGAAGTAGCGGCTGCTATCGCTTTTTTATTATCAAATGAAGCTTCATTTATTACCGGCTCATTTATTGATATAGCTGGTGGCAAGTAGCTTTATAGCTGAGCATTACCCAGTTCAAAGAATAGTCTATTACTTAATTATTCAACATTGAGCAAGTAAAGGCTCATTCAGCCAAAGCAAAAAGTATTTTTATACTCCTACAGACATGATTTAGATACAGGTAATATATTAAGTACACCTATTTCACGGATAATTCATAATAAATGAGTTATTCTTCATCATCATTATGTTTTAAGGAAATTATATGATTTATTCAACCACTGAGTTTATCCCAGGAAAAGAAATAGAAGAAATTGTTGGAGTCGTTACCGGTAATGTAGTCCAAGCAAAGCATATTGGCCGTGACATTATGGCTGGCTTAAAAAATATTATTGGTGGTGAAATACGCGGTTACACAGAGATGTTAACTGACGCACGAGATACAGCAATTCAACGTCTTATTGTAAGTGCTCAGGAAAAAGAAGCTGATGCCATTGTTGGCATTCGCTTTACCACAAGTGCAATAATGGATGGTTCATCTGAAATTATGGTTTTTGGAACAGCCGTTAAATTAAAAAAATAATATTATGACTTTTTCATGCCTTAGTATTGCTCTTTAATGTAGGTGAAAATCTCGCTTGGTATAAATATATTTATATTGATGATCTTGTTACAAGTGATGCTCATCGTTCAACTGGCGCTGGAACCTTCTTAATTAACTGGTTTAAAGAATATGCGCAAGAAATAGGTTGTCAGCATCTGCACTTAGATTCAGGTGTTCAACGATTTCCCGCACATAGGTTTTATCGACGTGAAAGATTTACTATTGCTAGCCATCATTTTTCAATCATGGATATTGGCCTCGAGTAAAGACAAAGAAACGCGACAAATTTTGTACTATCAGATTATGTAAACTTGACTGAAACCAGTAACCCAATTAACGGTGATTACGATAATATTTATGGAGATAATAAATGATGAACATTACTGAAATAACTACTTTTTTCGGGTGGTGCACTTTAATTAATATGAGTGTTTACACATTTTCAGCATTATTCATTATGGTGTTTAAAAGCTTTACTACGAATCTTCATAGTAAACTGATGGGCATGAATCCAGCAGAGCTACCTTCGCTATATTTTAAATATTTAGGTAATTATAAAATAGCAATTCTACTACTGAATTTTTCGCCATATATCGCATTAAAAATAATGGCTTAATACCAACTCCCACATAAAAATTATTAGTTGATTATGGCATTTGATCGCGGTTTAGAAGAAAGACTTTTGGAACACTTACAAGATCGTCAAGATCTAGTGGTAAAAAGAATGTTTGGCGGTTTATGTTTCTTACTTTCTAAACACATGTGCTGTGGAATAATTGGTGATAAGCTTATGGCTCGTATAGGGCCAGAAAATTACAAAAAGTGCTTATCTCAACCTTATGCAAAGGAAATGGATTTTACTGGCAAACCGATAAAAAGCATGGTTTTTGTTCTTCCAGATGGCTTTGAAGCTGATGATGATTTAGCATCTTGGGTGAATATCTGCATTACATACGTTGACTCTTTACCACCTAAGCAACCTAAAGCACCTAAAGAAAATACATGTATCAATAAAGTACACGAATACAAATCTAACGAGAAAGTCGACATAATGAGATATTTAATTTTAGTGTGTATGCTAATACTTAGCGGATGTAGTTCAACATCAACAGTCAACTCAAATACCGATGTAGCCAGTGTGATGAACTTAATAGCATTAACTGAAGAAAACGCCCCTAGAGGTGTGAAAGGTACTTTTCAATTCCTAATCAAAGCTGCGGGCAGTCAAAATAATGTTATCTTTTTAAATACAGAAACCAATTACCGGGATAGAAGGAATATTTCTGTCGCTATACACCCAAAATTAATTGATGCATTAACGATAAAGTATGGCGTTTATCCTGAGATATTCTTTATTAATAAAACGATTGAAGTCACTGGCGAGGCTAAGCGTGTAAAAATTCATTTAGCTGTGGATGGTAGAAAAACAACAAAGTATTATTTTCAAACTCATGTAAGAGTTACTTCTTTAAATCAGATTAAAGTATTAGCTTGATACTACTAGAAAAAGCTTAGTTTGAAATGAAACTAGGATCATTTACGAGTCCTAGTTTCACTAAATCATCTTCATATCACAAGCTAGAAATTAACAGTGTTAATTTGATATGAATATTGTACTACTGATCTTTGAGGTCAGTTTAGTTTCCTACTGTAAACTTAGTATCAGCGTCTCTTAATAAATAAAGAGCAGCACAAGCAGCAAGCATAGGCCATGCAGCAAAGAATAATAAGTGCTTGAATGCATCAAGGTATTGTTCGTAAGCAGAAAATGTTGAACCTGCATGCATAAGAAAAATAAGACCGTAAGTAATACGTTTTTTAATACCAAATAGAAAAGCGATAACTAAGATAAGCTGCAAACCACCTAAAATATAGGCTATTGTTTCACTTAAACCAGCAATATTATAAAAACCTTCGAAAATACGAATGCTATGACCTGGGTTAACAAATTTATCAATCGTCCAGATAAACATTACAATAAATACGCCTAAACGTAATAAAAATAAAGACCACTGTAACTTCTCTTCTAGATCAGTATTTGCTAACTGCGAAGATCCTCTTTTTTCAGTTGATTGCGTGGTATTCGACATATAAATTCCTTAAATAAATAAAAGTTTTGTTCGCTGACTAATAGACCGAATAACACTTAATAACTTTCAAAAAAGTTATATTTAATTTGTCTTTTTTTATTTTTTAAAGGGCAAAAAAAGTAATGTCAGTAAACTGGTGTTTTTTTCATCTACTGGAAATTCTTTAAGCCCAATATCTAACTGCTGATCTGTTTTAATTGCACTGTCTTTATAGCTACCAAATAACCTATCCCACCAAATCACACTGAAACCATAATTACTGTTTGTTTCTGATACCACTTGGCTATGATGAATGCGATGTAAGATTTGTGTCATCAATAATAAACGTAAAGGTTTCTCGATAACTTGAGGCAAACGGATATTGGCATGGTTAAACAAAGCTAAACCATTTAAAGCGATCTCAAAAATTAATACCGCTATGGCTGGAATCCCTAACGCTGTTACCACAATTAATTTAATAAGGATGCTTAATACAATTTCAATAGGATGAAAGCGTAACCCTGTACTTGTATCTACATGCGCATCAGCATGGTGAACTCGATGTAAACGCCATAGCATAGGCACTACATGGAACATTCTATGTTGCCAATAAATCACTACGTCTAATATCAATAAACTTAATACGATTGTTAACCAATCTGATAAATTTAAATTGGTATAGAAAACTTGATTAAACAAGCCAATACCGTTATCCATGTTATAAAGCGCAATAACGGTTAAACCAACAGGTATTGTTAAACGCGCAAGTACAGAAGAAGCAAACACTAATCCAAAGTTAGCCGCCCAGCGCTTAGTATTACTAAGAGGAGATTGTCGTGCCGGTTTTTGCCATTCAAGCAACATCATAATAATGAGTACACTAAAAAAACAACCAAGACGCCACCAAACTTCGTTAGTCATTTTTAGCCTCAGTACCTTCAACAGTATTTATGTGTGAACTACTTTCTAATGATAGTTCGCTTTCTTGTAATGACGCTTCTTGCTCTTTAAGTGTGTTATAGCCGCCATGTATGCGGGTAAAAATAGTGATCATACAAGCAAAAGAAAATAACAGCGCTAACCATGAGAATGATTGCGGCCATAGACAAAAAGCAACAAATAATGCAATAGTTTCAGTACCTTCCGTTAAACCATTGAGGTAATAAAAGCTTTTATATTTAAATTGTGGTTTATCAATTTTAAATTTTTCAGCAGCAATAGCAAAAGCGAGAAAGCTTGATCCTGTCCCAATAAATGTCGCGAGTAAGACAGCCCCTGCGGTACCATTTAATTCAGGATCGGCAAAAATAAAACCTAATGGAATGGCTGCATAAAATAAAAAGTCTAAGGTGATATCTAAAAAACCACCAGCACTCGAACTTTGATTAGCATAACGAGCAAGCGCGCCGTCTAAGCCATCTAAAATACGATTAACGACAATAGCTGCAAGTGCCCAATACCATAACTGAAAGGCTAACAAGGGTACGGCTAACATGCCGACTAAAAAACCATAAAAAGTCAGTTGATCGGCGGTGATATTACGTTTGTGCAATAAGCTAACAACAGGCGTTAACAAAGGCTTTATAACGGGCGTGATATATTTATCTAACATCAAACTTACTCTGTTTTATTTAAGCTAACTCTTTAGCTTAGCTTACTTAGGGTAATAATTTTTCCATCGGCTGCTTCTGCATCACTATGGTCATGGGTCACCATAATTGCAGGCAGTTGATGATATCGAATTTGCTCAAACACCAATTCACGAGTATCTTCGCGCAGTTGTGAATCTAGTTTGCTAAAAGGCTCATCAAGCAAAATTGCTTTAGGTTCACTTAGTAATACGCGAAGCAATGCAACTCGCGCTTGTTGGCCACCTGAGAGGTTATCAGGGTGTCGATCAGCTAAACCTTTCAAACCAACTTGCGCTAATGAAGCTTCTATTTTATCAAGACGTTGTTTTTTATTACCCGGCGGCATAGCAAAAGCGATATTACCTGCCACTGATAAATGAGAAAACAACAAAGCATCTTGATATAGCACACCAACATGTCGTTGATGTGCAGGTGTAAAAGTAATATTAGTATCGTTTAACCACACTTCTCCATTGGCATGAAAGCCAGATGGAAGAGCGCCCGTTAGCCAGTTAAGTAAACTTGATTTACCACTGCCCGACGGCCCCATAAGTGTGAGAATTTCACCACCATTAACTTGTTCGTTTAAACTCAGTAATAACTCGTTTTGACGAAACAATTGTAAATTCTTTATATGTAAAGATGATTGCATTTAATAACCTTAACGATGTGCAACTTTGTAAATAAACTTAGGTAAAACCCACGCCAATATAAAACCAATAAGCGGTAATAACATTTGCATAAGTGCGTACACAGCGCTGGTACGTCGACTTGCGCCATTAGCTAAGGTGATAGCTTCAGTGGTAATGGTAGTTATACGTCCCCCGCCAGCTAATAATGTTGGTAAGTACTGACCAAAACTTATTGCTAAACCTAATGCTGCCGCAATTAAGATCGGTGCAATTAATTGTGGCAGTTTTACTTTTAAGAACACTTTACAAGGTTTAGTGCCTAAACTGGCAGCAACAATAGCAAAACGTGAATCTAATTGTCTGTAACTACTCGCCAAAGACAAAAACACATAGGGTAAAACAAACAACAAATGCGCTATCACCACATTAATATAGCTAATAAAACTGACTTGCACTGCTATTAATTGTTGTATCCAAACAAGTCCGAATAAAAACGCAATACTAGGCACAAGCAAAGGAATATAAATAATTAAACTGGTAAAGCGTGACAGTAACTTTCCTTTTATTTGCTCTGATTCTAAGCAAAGTAGCGTTAATGAAATCGCAATTAATGTCGTTATTATACCGATAACCAGAGTATTAACTAAAGGCTCGCCCATTTGCATTACAGCACTTTGCCAGTGTAATAAAGTGAATGAATCAGGTAGTGGCGACGGGAAACGCCAAAAACCTGCAATTGACCAAAGCACTAAACCAAGTAAAGCTAGGCCAATAAAACTAATAACTAATATTGTTATCGCACCTGTCACTTTTTGCCAGTAAGAGCCAGCGTATTCACGTTTACCGTTGGTGAGTGATTCACAAAATAAGCATTTAACCAATTTCTCGCCTAAAAGCCATAATGCTAACAAACCACCTGTTAATGCTAGTTGTATTAAAGCGCCTGCTGAGGCCTTAATACGTAAATTTAAATCAACATCGTTAAACCAATGCATAATAGCAACAGCAAGTGTTGGTGGCGTATTAGGTCCTAATATAAGCGGCATTTCGACACTTGAACTAGCGTAAGCTAATACAGCTAAAAGTGGTAAACGTAATAAAGGATATAAACTAGGCAGTACAACTTTATAAAAAGCTGTCATTGGGCAATATCCCAAATTAAGCGCTACTTTATGTTGTTGGCGCAACTTCTTACCTAATTCAGGTTGAGCTAAAGCGCCTAAAGCCATTAATAATAAAAATGGTAGCTCTTTAAGGGTTAAGCCTAAAATGATACTAATACCGTATGGATCGTGCGGAAACATTCCATTAGGCGCTAATTCCCAACCACTTAGCCAAGGAGAAAATAAACGAGAAATCATACCTGATGGTGCAATTAAAAAACCAACCGCAATGGCAGCCGCGGCATGAGGAATAACAAGAATAGGACTTAAAACTTGTTGAATACGATCTAACCACACACTATTAAAAAACGCCCCTAATATCATCAAGGTAACAACAAAAGCGAGTAACGTACTCAATAAACCTGTTGCAATACTCAAACCGATCATCCGGCCAAAACCTGATGTTTGCCAAAGAGCATTGAAGCCCTGTAAGCCCAAATCATATTGACTCAATGCTGGTGCCCAACCAAAAGCGGGAAGTAAAACACCAATTAAGCCGCCAAATACAGGCACAATTAATAAAAGCAGTAAAAACTTAGGACTAAATTTAACCATACGCGTAAACCAATCGGTTGAATGATTTAACTGACTGCCGCTTTGGCTATTTTTTTGCTTACTTTTTTGAATAGTACTTTTACTGCTGTTTATTTCAGTCACGGAGTAACTCCATAACGTTTTTTCCAGCCTTGCGTTATAGCTTCAACCCAACTTGGGTGAGGCTCACTTAAGGTACGTGTAATACTATTAAAAGCTAAAGCACTTGGATGTGGTGTTTGTGTTTTAAATAAGTTTTGTTGTGATGCTGTTAACGTAGAAGCAATAAGCACTGTTTTATCGCCCCACACTTCTGCTTGTTGCTTATAAGCTTGTGCTTCTGGGCTTAGTAAAAAGTTGGCGACAAGTTGTGCTGCTGCGGTATGGCTAGCATTATAAGGAATGCCAACAAAATGTGTATTACTCAAACTGCCATCGGCCATAGCATAACTGCGAATACTTTGCGGTAAATCGTAACGTTTAACCGCTGCCGGAATTTCAGGGCCTGAAAAAGTAAATGCTAAACTTAATTCGGTATCATCCACTAAACGCCGCATTTCAACACCTGTTTGCATAAAGTGTTTACCTTTGCGCCACAAATTAGGATGTAATTCATCTAAAAAAGCCCATAAAGGCTGTAAAACTTCGTCGATATTTTCTGATGTTGCAGCGGCATAAAGCGGATCTTGATAACTATCTCCACTTTGTTTATCTACGTTTTTATCTTTTAAAACAGTAAGACTATCTTGATGCAAAACCACCAAAGCATATTTTAAAAAGCTCAAGCCTAAAAAAGCAGGCGGCTTTGGATAGCCAAATCGGCCAGGATGCTGTTTTGTCCACGTTAATAATTCACCTAAGTTTTGCGGCGGTGTGGAAGTAGCCAGTTGATCATAATAAAAGGTCAACGATGCTTGTCCCCATGGAGATTCCATCCCCAGAGTTGGCACACCAAAATCTAGGGTAACGGCAGGATTATTTTCAGGATCGGTTAGCTTAAAGTTAGGTAATTGATCTGCCCAGCCTTTTAATAATAAAGAATGTTCAGCCATAGTCGAAAAGTTAGCACCGTTGATCCAAACTAAATCAACATTGCCTTGCGTGTTATTATTTGCTGACTTTTCAGCAAGTACACGACTTACCGCTTCACTGGTATCGCTAAGTTTTACGTGTTGTAAATCAATTTGGTACTGTGTTTTAACTTGCTTAGCAACCCATTGAATATAAGCATTTATTTGAGCGTCTCCGCCCCATGCATGGAAATATACAGGCTGATTTTCACCTTTTTTCTCAATATTTTGCCAATGTAAAGTTGAAGCTATGCTAGCGACAGTTTCACTAGGTGTAACTTCATTAAGAATAGCTTCATCAGGTACAGTTGCATTGACACTCGTTACACTCACTAAAACGCATAAAATACTTCCCCACAAAGCAACAATAAATAATTGCTTTGGAGTAGTAATAAAATAGCTAAATGGAGATGACAAGCTTTTAACGCGCGGCATTCAAGTCCCAGTTATAGTCTAAAAAGTCAATATCAACTTGATTAGTCTTTAGTAAGTTTTGCTGTGTTTCTGTCAAATTCAACACATCACTATATAAAAGTATAAAGCTTGTTAATGAATTAGTGCCTCTAAAATCTTTTTCAAAATCACCACCATACCACTTGAAAATTGATGAAATTTGTAATTCTTTGGTCGTTAATTTGTTACGACTTTCATCACTTAAAAAGCGTATTGTTTGTTGTTGTAATTGCTGCTCTAGCTTACCTTCAGTATACGCTTCACCGCGTAAAGCTGGACAACCAATACTGGCACAGTTAACGGCAAAATGAATACGTGGATCAGGATAGTTACCGCTACCACGAATTAATTCATGCTCAACTTCATCTAAACTACGTTTTTTACCTAATAACGAAACAAATTCTTTACTCCACGGAGAGCTAAATATGCTTCCTAGATCTTTAATTGATTTTAAATCTGGGTATTCAGTTAAGATAAATGACACTGTCCATGCATTGTATGCATTAATCAAAAAAGCTAATTGTTTTGCATTTGACCATTGCTCGAAAGTAGCTTGATCAATCTTGCTTAGCGAAGTTAAATAACTATTTAACTTCGCTTCTTCTTTTTTAAATCCAGCATAGTCAACTGCTGTACTATGATCATTATTAATACTTTTAACATGTTGGCTTAATAATGCTTGCCAAGGTTGATGTAAACCTTGCGCAAAACTAACAGTGCTAAATAAGACACTGACTACGATTAAAACACCACTTAATGGTTGTTTCAGCTGCTTAAGCATAGTTTGTCCAACTGTTTGTAATACAGATAACATTAGCCTCTTCTCCATGTGTGATATTTTTCAAGCCAGTTTAAAACAGTTTCAGGCGCATGCGCTCTTTTCCACTCACCAGCTGCATACTTATTACCTTCAGCCCAAGTTGGGTAACTATGGATAGTGCCTAAAATTTTGTTAAGACCTAAACCATGTTTCATTGCTAAAACAAACTCAGCAATTAAATCACCGGCATGTTCAGAAACCACCGTTACACCTAAAATTTTGTCTTTACCCTTAGGCGTAATTACTTTGATAAAACCTTTCGTTGCACTGTCTGTTATTGCACGATCTAGTTCTTCAAATTCAAAGCGAGTAATTTCGTAATCTATACCTTTATCAATTGCATCTTGTTCGTTTAAACCAACACGTGCTACTTCAGGGTCAATAAATGTTGTCCATGGGATAACACGGTAATCTACTTTAAATTTCTTAAGATGACCAAATAAACCGTTAACTGCGGCGTACCAACCTTGATGCGCTGCAACATGGGTAAACTGGTAAGGGCCAACAATGTCACCTGCGGCAAAAATATTAGGGTATAAGGTTTCTAAGTATTCGTTGGTAACAACGGTACGGTTAGTTTCAATGCCTAATTCTTCAAGTCCGTAACCTTTAAGGCGTGCGCTTCGGCCAACAGCACATAATAATTCATCGTACTCAATTTCTAATTCTTTATCCTTTCCTTCGATTAGGCGCTTAACAATAATAAACTTCTTACCGTCACGCGCTTCACAACGTAATGCTTGATGCGAAGTTAAAATGTTAACGCCACTTTCAGTTAACGCTTCGTGAGCAAAGGTAGACACTTCAAGATCTTCTTTGATCATGATGCGCTCTGCCATTTCAATTTGTGTAACGTTTGAACCTAAACGAGCAAAACTTTGTGCTAACTCACTACCAATGGGACCGCCACCAAGCACAACAAGCTTTTTAGGTGCTTCGTCCATTTCAGCAAACTTGCTCCATAATGTATCACTGGTTACATAACCTGTTTCTTCGATACCTGGTAAAGGCGGAACAAATGGACGTGCGCCTGTCGCAATAACAATAGTACGAGCTGTTAGTGTTTGTGTGCCACCATCATTCAATTTAATTTCAACAGTCCACGGGTCAATTAACTTACCGTAACCTTTAACGACTTCTACACCTAGGTTAGTGTAACGTTCAACACTATCATGTGGTGCTACATCAGCAATAACCTTATGTACGCGTGCCATTACTTTTTTAAATGAAAACTGTGGCGTCGCATTTTCTAAACCGTAATGCTCACCGTGACGAATTTGTTCTGCTATTTTTGCACTTTTAATAATAGCTTTACTCGGCACACAACCGTAATTTAAACAGTCTCCTCCCATTTCACCCGCTTCAATAAGTGTTACTTTAGCTTTTACCGCTGCAGCAATATAGCTAGTCACTAAACCACCCGCACCAGCACCAATAACAATCATGTTACGGTCGAATTTTTTTGGTTTTGAATAATTTTTGTATACACGACGTTTTTTAAACACGTTGATGATTCCTTTTGCAATAAATGGGAATATTCCTAATAAAGCGAATGATAAAATTAAGTTAAAAGATAAAATGCCAGATAAGCTATCTATTTTGGCAAGCTCAGTACCAGCGTTAACAAATACAAATGTTCCTGCGATCATACCTACTTGGCTTACCCAGTAAAAAGTCCAAGATTTAATTGCAGTTACGCCCATTAATAAGTTAATTAGAAAGAACGGAAATACGGGTACTAAACGTAATGTGAATAAATAAAAACCACCTTCTTTTTCTACACCGGCATCAATAGCAGCTAAGCGCTCTGGAAACTTCTGCTTGATAGAATCGCGCAGTAAATAACGTGAGACTAAAAACGCCAAAGTAGCACCAATAGTCGAAGCAAAAGAAGCAACTAACAAGCCTTCTACTAAACCAAATAAGGCACCTGCAGCCAGTGTTAAAATAGCAGCACCAGGTAATGAAAGTGCGGTTACAATAACGTATAAAACAAAAAATCCGCCAATCACTAACCAAGGTGATTGCTCTCGCCACTCGTTAAATTGTGACATTGACCCTTTTAGCCCATCTAACGTTAATAGTTGGTTTAGATCAAAATGAAAGAATAGTGCTACCAAAGTAACCGCTATAATTAATAAGAGTAATTTCTTTAACATAAAGTATGGCCTTAAAATGTGTATTGTAGAGTGACTTTGGCGTGAATAGGTAATTCAGGAAACACCAAGGTTGAACCAAAATAACCGCCCTCAAATACAGGCCTCCAATTTTTTTGGTTGGTAATATTGTTTACATCAATACGTAATTTCGCTTGTTTGTTAATAGTATAGCTAGAATTAACATTTAACGTATATTGATCACGAATTTGTACTGTCGCTAAGTAATCAAGTGGATAACTTGATGTATAAAGGGCTGCAAAGCCGGCTTGCCATTTATCAGTAATATAACGACCACCATTTAGCGTTAATGATTGTTCTGGAATACCTTGTAATCGACGGTTTGAACGTTCAAATGACGCGAAATTTGGTGCTCCTATGCCTGTACCTTCAATGATATCTGGGCGGGAATTATCAAAAGCGTCAGCTACTTGCGTTGAGCTTTGGCTACTGGTGGAGTTGTCATAACGAGCGTCAATATAGCTATAACCAAGGTTAAACCAGTAAGGTGCTGCATCATAAAATACCTGTAACTCAACACCTTTGGTTTCGATGCCCGTATTACTACCATCTCGATTACGTAGACTTCGACGTTGATTAAATATTGCCGTATCAACATACCAAGAGCTATCACTAGGAATATATTTTAAGCCGACTTCATGAAGCGTGTTATCAGTTGCAAAATTTTGTGCGCTAATTAAATTATCTGCGCCTAAGGCAATACCACCCGCCATACTATTTGATGTAGCTTGATTATAACTAGTTGCAGCATACACAGTAATATCAGGGTATAGCTTATAGTTAAGGCTCGCTTGAGCAGAGTGTAGCGTTTCATTAATTGTATCTTTTGCCGCTTCCTGTCCTGTAGGCGCGATAGGATCCCGAGCGTTAACATCGTAAAAATCAATACGATACCCAAGGTTAGTACGTAAACGCTCGCTCCACTGGCTATCTTGCTGAATGGCAAAACCTGTTTGCCAAGTTGTTGAGTCTGTTGTATCTGATAACGAGAAGTCACCAACATTGTCGCCATTAATGTCGTATTGACCACCCGGTGAAACAAATAAGCCTGGACGAAGTTCAACTAATTTAGCTTGCTGTTCTAGTGTTAGTGGAATACGACGGTTTTCAATAGAGCCCGTTAAATCAATAGGTAAATCGGCCTCTGTAGTAAATTGACTATAACCCAACACGTTGTTATAACGCACATCAACGGCAAAGATTGTTTGTTGTTCATTATTCCAGTCATGGCTCAATTCTAGTCTATTTTGTGCAGTATGAGCGCCGTCAATTATTTCAACAAAACTATTTTGAGCAATTTCATCGCGAGTTAAGTACTGGTAATACGAACTGTTTTTTAATCGTGTTTGACCGCTTAATTCTCGAGTATAAGTACTATGTAACAAAAACGTAGTCGCATCATTCTCATTATCAGGATCGGTTAATACGTTACTTCTACTTATTTGAACTTGCCCAGTAGGTGAAACAATAGCACCGGCACCTGGTATAGTGCTGCCATTACTTTGTACACCTTGACCAGTAATATATAAACCGTCATCAATTAACGCCTGTGTAGGACGGTTAATTCCAGCATTATCGGTGAACTCAACTTGATAATATTCTACATTAATATCCCAAGTACTTTGGCTGTCTGGTAAAAAACGAAAGGCGGTATAAATACTGTCACTTTTAAAGCTACTGTAGTCATAAAAACTACCGTTATCAATATGCTCAGCGCTTACACGTATCCCACTTTCGCCTGCAACAATCGGTGCGCCAACATCAATTTGGGCACTGTATTGATCCCAGCGACCAGCCGTTAAATTAATTTTAGCCGCACGATCATCAATAGAAGCTTTTTTTGATTGTAAATTAACAAAGCCGCCATTACGCTGACTACTGCCGAACAACACTGTTGGCGCGCCTTTAACAACATCTATTTGATCAACTGAATTAAATGATAAAGGAATACCAAAGCCGTTATTACCAGCTTGTCGACGCATACCGTCTTGAAATAATTCACCTAATTGACCACGTAATGTAGGTAAACTTGGTGCGCCAAAACCACTTGCTGAATAACTATTCGGGCTAACAGCCAAGATATCTTGCAGACTGGTAATATTAAGCTGCTCCATCATTTCTTGAGTGATAGGCGTAATTGAGCGAGCAATATCACCTAAACCTAAGTCATCCCCAAAAGGGCCATTGACCATGGCATTTTTAGGCGAAATATTGTGGTTTTGAATCGCTCGCCCCGATATTTCAATCACTTCTGTGACTTCAGTGCTAAGTTCACTTTTTTCTTCAGCATATACGATTGGGATCTGAAGAATAAAAAGAATGCTAAGAGTTATTACGCTGTACTTCATGTTGCTATTTTTAATTATCGTTATATGATGACAAAATAGACCTAGCTTATTAACAATAAATTTCAATTTTTATTATTGTTGGCTAACTTTATGCACAATCTGTAATTTACTAATGGTATTAGTAAAGCATAAACCTCTTATATGTAATAGCTCTAGCAAAGCGCTTAGGCCCAATAACAATATAACGCTAGTTCACTCTTTTATTATTGGTTTTGTTATTTCTTAGGTAATTAAACATTACACAGAGCTCAGTTTTATGTGGGTAATGAGCGTAGACCTTTTTTATACCAGTTTCATTAATTAAGTGAACAAATTTATACGTAGAAAAAATTGCCAAATACAAGGCATTTATTTCAATAACTAGTTGTTCTAATTATTAAATAAATAACGATGTAGTTGGTGATTTTAGCAAATAGAAATGAGCACATAGTTAGTGAGGTGGTATTATTATATTTTTTCAGCCGATAATTGATTTGCTATTCTCGCTTGAAGAAGGCGATACTCTCTGATAATTTCCTAATACCAACGTATACTAATTTCAGCGAATACTTGTTACAGACAAAAAATACAAAGACTCGTTACCGTTTATTCGAGTTAACTTTATTTTATATTTACCAAACAATGACACATCACTAAACTCATGTGTTAATGACAAAGGATATCCAATGATAGATTTCGATAATAAAGGTTTTTTCAAACTTAAGCAGAATGCTGAATACGCAGAAAAAGTAAATGATTTACTGTTAGATGATGAACGAATTGTTGATTCATTTAAATCGATGCGTGATGGCGTTATTTTTACCAGCAAAAGAATTATCGCCGTTAACGTACAAGGTATTACTGGCAGTAAAAAAGACTTTACCTCATTACCTTACAAAAACATTGTTGCCTATTCAATTGAGACATCAGGCACCTTCGATCTTGATTCTGAATTAGAAATTTACTTTTCAGCAATTGGTAAAGTTAAATTTGAATTTACAGGCAAATCTTCAATGGTTGAAATATCACGAATAATTTCAAGCTACTTACTGTAAGTTTGAATAATAATGCTGCGCTAGCATTATAAAAAAGACCATTCAAAGGGAATACTTACGGCTAGGTAATATAAATTGATTTAGCCCTCTAAGTAATCCTTTCTTGTCTTTGAGATAAATTAGCATTGCATGCACATCCTGTGCAACTAACAATAATTATGATTAATAACAAACCTATTAAGGTTTAAATACCCCAATCACTTGCTCATGCTGACGTACTACCTCTTCAACTTGTGGCTCGCTTTGTGTCATTTGATCGCCACAACTAACACAAGTCACTTTTTCAACACCGTCTTCTTTTGTCAACGCTAACGTATCTTGCGCCTTACATTTAGGACAAACAGCCCCTGCAATAAATCTTTTTCTCTGCTGCTTTTTCATGTGTAATCGCCCTACTTAATAAGTTATTTAAATGACTAAAGTAATAAATAATCTGGATAATTGTTATTTTACCTTGAATAGTGGCAACAGGAAAAGCGACAATGCACAGGTATTTTATATTCAGCGCTTTTAGCTATTTTTCACTCATGATTTATATAAGGACAAAACATTGATCACCGCCAGCGATTTAAGCTTAGACAGAGGTGCAAAAAACCTAATAACAGCCTCTAGTTTCACTATACATCCTAACCATAAAGTGGGCTTAGTTGGTAGTAACGGCTGTGGTAAATCGTCTCTTTTCGCCGCTTTACTCGGAGAGTTATCGCCTGATGCAGGAGATTTATCTTTACCGAGCAGTTGGTCGATAGCAACAGTGAAGCAAGAAACACCGTCTCTTGAGCAATCTGCCCTTGACTATGTAATGGATGGCGACAAAGAATATCGCCAACTAGAACAGCAATTAGAGCAAGCGCGCCTCAATGACGATGGTAACCTAGAAGCAATATTAATCAATAAAATAGATACTATTCATGGTTATAGCTTACCTGCTCGTGCTGGAGAGTTATTACATGGTTTAGGCTTTTTACAAAATCAACTGACCAATCCTGTCAAAGATTTCTCGGGTGGTTGGCGAATGCGTTTAAACTTAGCTCAAGCTTTAATAAGCCGTGCTGATTTATTACTGCTCGATGAACCAACCAACCATTTGGATTTAGACGCCGTTATTTGGCTACAACGCTGGTTGAAACGTTTTACTGGCACCCTAGTACTTATTTCGCATGATCGTGATTTTCTTGATACGGTGATTAATCAAATTTTACATATTGAACACCAACGCGCCAAGCTTTATAGCGGTAATTACACCTCTTTTGAAAGACAACGTGCTGAACATTTAGCCCAACAAGATGTACAGTTTCAGAAACAGCAAAAAGAAGCAGCCAACTTAACGGCCTTTGTTGATAGATTTAGAGCCAAAGCCAGTAAAGCTAAACAGGCGCAAAGTCGTTTAAAACGTTTAGAAAAGCTACCAAATTTAGCGCCTGCACATGTTGACAGCCAATTTACTTTTAATTTTGAACAACCAGACAACTTACCTTATCCATTACTGTCTCTCACTGAGAGTCAGTGTGGCTATAGCACTGAAGCCATCATCCTTAACGATGTAGGTTTAACGTTAGTACCTGGTAGTCGCATCGGTTTATTAGGTAGAAATGGCGCGGGTAAATCCACATTAATTAAATCACTCGCCGGTGAGATAGCCTTACTTAATGGCGAACGTTATTGTGCTCAAGAGTTAAAAATAGGTTATTTCTCTCAACATCAATTAGAACAATTACACGCTAGTTCAAGCCCTGTTGATCATATTCTTCGTGCAAAGCCTGCACTAGGTGAACCACAAGCGAGAAGCTTTTTGGGTAAGTTTGGCTTTAGTGGCGATCAAGCCCTTGAAGCTGTTATTAATATGTCTGGTGGTGAAAAAGCACGTTTAGTATTAGCACTTATTGTTTTAGAGAAGCCACAACTACTATTACTCGATGAGCCTACTAACCATTTAGATTTAGAAATGCGACAAGCTTTAGTGATGGCATTGCAAGATTTTGGCGGCGCTATAATCTTAATAGCGCATGATCGCTTTTTACTCGAATCTTGTGTTGATGAATTCTATTTGGTGGCTAATGGTAGTGTCATTGACTTCAATGGAGATATTGATGATTATCAACAATGGCTCAACGACGACAAAAAACAGACCTTTACTAATAATAAAATAGAAAACACGTCTAATGACAGTGATAATGAAGATAAAGGCTTAGACAAAAAACAGTTGCGTCAACAACAAGCGGAATTACGTAAGAAGTCTGCTCCATTACGCAAAGAGTCGGATAAGTTAGAAAAACAAATAGCTCAATGGCAAAAAGAGTTAGCACAAGTAGAGGCTTTACTTAGTGACAGTGATATATATCAAGCTGAACGCAAGAAAGAGTTAACAACACAACTCAAGCTACAGGCTAATTTAAAAGATAATATAGAAGAAAGTGAAATGCTTTGGCTAGAAATAGCCGAGCAAATTGAAGAAATCATGTCTTCAAATTAAAAATTTGAGCTACACTTATTTAAGCCGAGTTCAGTTTTTATGTTATGTAATAACACTTATTATTAATGAAAAAATATTAAAGAGAAAAGTTATGCGAAATTATATAAGCACATTTATTTTTTTACTGGCAAGTGGTTTTTCTACGCTAAGCCAAGGTAATGATCTTGAACAGGGTATTTACGAATTAAACCGTGGCGAATTTCATGCTGCTATTGAGCAATTTCGACCTTTAGTCGCTGAAGGTTATGCACCTGCACAATATCAAATGGCACTTGTTTATCAAAACGGTTATGGCGTTCCTAAAGATGGTATGAAGGCTTTGGCATTATTTGAGTTAGCTGCAGAGCAAAATGATTCTGATGCTCAATTCGAACTAGCCTTAATTTATACCGAAGGTAAACTAGTTAAACAAGACTTAAAAAAAGCATACCAATTAACCTATAAAGCAGCCAAAAAAGGTTTAGCAAGTGCGCAGTTTAATCTAGCCGTTATGTATGCAAATGGTACAGGTGTCGATCAAGATGACTTCAAAGCCTCTCGTTGGTATAAAAATGCCGCAGATCAAAATCACGCGTTGGCACAATTTAACCTTGCCTTACTTTATAGTGAAGGCAAAGGCGTAGAAAAAAGTACCGAAATGTCGCTTGTATGGAATACCATCGCGTCTTGGAATGGTTACCCTAATGCGAATACTAGCCGTATACTTGATGAACGAGAACTATCTAGAGTAAAAATAGACGCAGCAGTAGAAAAAGCGAATAAAATTTATCGTAAGATTATCGAGCAACAAACCATTAAAGCAGAAATGGCTAAAAAGAACGATTTATATTGATCTACATCACCTTATAAATATTAGAGGTTTACTATACTAAGCCTAATGATAAATATAAGGAGTTAATTATGAATTTTATTACTATGCTTAAGAATGATCCTGTTGTGATGTTTTCTATTGGCGGCTTAGCTATTGTATTGGGGATTTGTGCATTTTACGTTTATTACTTTATTAAACATATTAGTGACGATTCTTAATCGTTAACTTCAGGATGCTAATCTGTTTCTTTAATCGATAGAGTAATCGAGGCTTATGTCGTACAATAGCTTTTCTTAATGTACGACCTTCCTCAAAAGTAACCAATGATTATTCCATTAGATCAAATTCAAGAAGATACTCTAGATGCTATTATTGAAGAATTTATTTTACGTGAAGGCACAGACTACGGTGCTGTCGATACCAGTAAAGCAAATAAAATAGCTCAGGTAAAATTACAGTTAAAACAAGGTAGTGCCGTATTAGTTTACTCTGAACTACATGAAAGTGTTAATATTTTACCAAGTGATCAATTTAAACAAGAAGAAAGTTAATCTGCGACGATCATTATAGCGATTGAGATCCTAAACCAAGTTCAGACCAAGTTCAGGATAGCGACAATAAATCACTAGCGTAAATAATTACTACTGTTAATTATGCAGAGCCTGAGCGCCAGTACTAATCGCTATAAATTTTTCGATGGGCTTTAATGACTTCTTCCCAAGGAATGTTTTGATTTCCTAAGCTAAGAAAGTCAGGGTTGAGTAAGCTATCCCTTTTATTATAAGTAAGAGGATTAAACTCACTGTCGATAATAGTGCCCCCCGCCTGCTCTAAAATACATTGGCTAGCTCCTGTATCCCACTCACCAGTAACACCTATACGTAAGTAGCAGTCAGCTCCACCTTCAGCAATTAAACAGTTTTTCAATGAACAACTACCCAATGCAACATGCTCAAAGTCAAAGTTTTTATTCAAGTACTGACCCATTAACTCTATCCGCTGACGTTTACTAATGGCTACTTTAATACGACGAGGTTCTTGATACTCTGCAACATGAATTTGATGACTACTATTATTAGTTTTAAGGTTACATTCCTTAAAAGCGCCTAAATTATTTTGTCCGTAATAAGTTAGGCAATGATCAGGCGCATGAATAACACCAATACTTGGCCAACCATTCTCAATTAATGCGATATTTACAGCAAAATCACCGCTACCAATAATAAACTCCCCCGTCCCATCAATAGGGTCAAGTAACCAATATCGTTGCCAGTTTTTCCGCTGCGATAACGGAACGGCCCCAACTTCTTCAGAAATAATTGGAATATCAGGCGTTAACGTTTTAAGTTGATCCATTAAGATATCATTAGAAGCTATATCAGCACTCGTAACAGGGCTATTATCTGACTTCATATTCGCAGTAAAGCTCTGATCTCGATAATACTTCATTACCTCAACGCCAGCTTTTTTAGCGCTTTCTAAGGCAATATTTAATAGCTTTTCGTCACTCATGCTCATATCTCTAATCCTGATTGGATAACTTGCTTGGGGAAAGGTAATCAATTAATAACATTAAGGCCGCGATACTGCGAGCTTCTTGAAAATCAGGTTGGCGTAATAACGCCTTATAGTCTTTAATTGGCCAAGGAACAACATCTAAGGGTTCAGGTTCATCACCTTCAAGCATTGAAGGATATAAATCACTAGCAACGAAGATATCCATTTTTGCGTTAAAGAAAGCGGGAGCCATCATCACTTGAGAGAGGAAGTTTAATTGCTTGCTACCATAAAAAATTTCTTCTTGTAATTCACGGTTAGCAGCCTCTTCAGGTGATTCTCCTGGATCAATTAACCCTTTAGGAAAACCTAACTCATAACTATGAGTACCTGCGCAATATTCTCTTACTAATAATATAGTATCAGCGTCGAGCATAGGTACTATCATTACCGCACCATTTCCAGAGCCAACCATTCGTTCATACTGGCGCTCTTCGCCATTACTAAAAGTTAGTTCAAGCTGTTCAATAGCAAATAAACGACTTTTTGCCACTTGATTTCGACTATTGATCTTTGGTAATTTATTTTTCCCTATCATAAGCTTGCGTATTTCGTTCTACATAACGCTATAATGACACGATAAACATCAATTATGGAACCTCTAAATGCTCAATTGGGAAAAAATTAACTTAGTTCTGCTCGATATGGACGGTACTTTATTAGACTTACATTTCGATAATTTTTTTTGGCATAACCATATCCCATCTAAATACGCCCAAGCACACAATGTCTCCTTAGCTGAAGCTCAACGATATTTACATATTGAAACCAGTAAAGTGGCCGGAGAAATTGAGTGGTATTGTTTGGATTATTGGACTGATAAACTTGATTTACCTATTGTTGAGTTAAAAAAAGAAATTCAGCATAAAATTGCGCTACGCCCAGATACATTACCTTTTTTATCTGCGCTTAAAGCAGCAAATAAACAAGTGGTATTGTTAACAAATGCTCACCCCGATAGTTTGTCGCTCAAGGTTGAAAGAACAGCCTTAGATCAACATATTGATGTATTAATCTCAACTCACCGCTATGGTGCAACTAAAGAGTCACAAGTTTTATGGCAAAAGTTACAAGCCGACTTAAAATTTGAGAATGATTCAACATTATTTGTTGATGATAATTTAACAATTTTAAATAGCGCTAAGGAATTTGGTATACAACATTTACTTGCCGTAGCAAATCCAGATTCAACATTACCGAACATTAATGCCGCTCATCTACAAGGCTACTCTTACATAACAGACTATAAAAACATTATCGATGATATTATTTAATTGCCAGTGAAAGCTGTTATAAAACTTGGCTAAATGATTGCGCATTGCGTTTAAATAAATTTGCATGGCATTCAGCCAATATCGACAATGCAATGCTTTCAGGCAATGTGCCACCAATATTAAGACCCGCCGGACCTGCAAATACAAAAGGTAACATAGTTTCTTTGATATTCGCTTGCATGATCACTTGCTGCTTTCTATGTTGTGGGCCAAGTAAAGCCATATATTGTAAACTTGAATGTGCCAAAGCATGTAATGCATGTGCATCGATACTTATATTATGGCTCATTAAAATCGCAGCATTAACGTTTTTATCAGCGACAAAAGTTGCTAACACGCCAGCCTCACCTTTAATAAGATAATCAACATTTGCAAAATATTCTTTTCGAGCATTTGCGGGGCGAGGATCCCATAAAGAAACTTGCCAACCTAACTGCTTTGCCATATTAACTAAAGGTCTAGCATCAATTCCACCGCCAACAATAAGTAAATGCGGCTCAGGAGTAATAGGCGTCGCTAACCAAGTCGCCCTGTCTTTAATAAGTATATTATTGGTCTTTCTTTCATTTTTTGGTGCAACAAAGTTTGTTTCGGTCAAGCTTGATGCTGAAATAAGCGTAGCTGTTTCAGCTATATCAGTAACACACTTAGCTTCAAAATACGCTTTTCCATCAGTATTATCGTCAACAATACGCTGATAAAAGTAACCCGAAGTACGGTTATTAAGTGCTTCATAAACATCAATTAACGACAAATAGTCATTATCAGCATGAATCTGCTGCAACATGATATAAATAGTACCACCACAACCAATGCCTAAATGGAATGACATATCATCTTCATCAGAGCCATCATAACACAATAGCTTTGTTACACCCGTTTGCATGACTTTACGTGCAGTAACGGCAATATCAGACTCTAAACAGCCACCACTTAACATACCTAATTGATGACCTTGACTACTAAATAACATCATAGCCCCTGCTTTTCGATAACAAGGGCCTTCCGTTTTATAAATAGTCGCTAAAACCCAATCGCAATTATCCTTATTGGGATACCATTGCGTTAACAAGTGTGACAAATGGTTACTAATGTTCATTCCAACCTATAAATTTAAACTAACATTGACGCAAACGATAAATCTCAATGACACTTACCTGAAGCTGTAAATACAACATAACTTAATACTGGCAAAAGAAGATAAAACAGGCTCGCAAGCCCTGTTAGTTTATCGTCAAACTCTCAAATTATAAGAGTAAGTACTTATACCGAATTACACAGAAGTAAACGACCAAGCGGCGTATAATTACGATTAAATGCTATAAGATTTAAGTTACTCAAATAGCATTAAGCTATTAAAGTAGCAATATGGCCACTTTCAAATGACTCTACGCCTATTAACTAAAGCATATTACTTTTAACTGGCTACTTCTTTCTACAATAGACTTTAAATAATATCAGTAATAACAGTTGAAAACATATATTCACTAACAGTATTTAGTAACAAAAACAACACTTGCATAAATGCGCATATGTGATTATATTGTAGTTCAATTTACACAATTACTTGAGATAATGTTTTGAATACTGAAAAATTAATGATTGCGCTAAATGAGTTTACTCATGTTGGAGGCGCTTTAGTCCTTATTATTGCTGTTGTTTCTATTCTTACCGGATTTATGCGTGAATACATTCCGCAAGATAAGCTACAGAAAAAATTAACTAAACATGAAAAATGGGGATCATTACTTGGCGCAAGCTTTGGTATGTTAACCCCTTTCTGCAGTGCAGCTGTGGTACCCGTTACAATGGGCATGGCATCCATGGGCGCTTCACTAGGTACAGTATTAAGCTTTTTAATTTCAGCCCCTTTATGTAACTTCATCGTATTAGCAATGATCTATGCAACCTTTGGCTTAAAAATCACAGTTATTTATTTAGTCATCACATTTACTGCAGCTGTTTTAGGTGGATGGTTGATTTCTAAATCGCCTTGGCGAAATGAGATCAAACGCGGTGAAGAATTAGAAGGCCCTACATCACAGCCTAGTTGTGGTGGAGCAGTTCAAACATCGAGTGCATGTGCTGCAACTAGCCCTACTTCAACTAGTTGTGCTACTCAATCAAAAACACAGCCATCGATTAATTCAATAAATATGAATTGTGATTCATCTGCAACTCTGGTTATGGAGTCAGTTGAACCATCAAAAATCCACAAAGCATTGCGATTCGCATTAGCCTTATTCAAAAAGATCGTGCCTTATGTATTATTAGGTGCACTAATTAGTGGTTTGTCTGCTGCGTATTTACCAGCAGAATTAGTGGAAAAATATGTTGGCGGAGGTGATTTACAATCAATTATAATCGCTGCTGTTATTGGTGTGCCACTTTACTTACGTATTGAGATGGCAATCCCCTTATTAAGTGTTCTTATTCTTAAGGGAATGGCCTTAGGTCCAGCTTTAGCATTGATTATTGGTGGTACAGGTGCCAGTCTGCCTGAAATCGCGCTTGTGTCTGCTGTGCTAAAAAGAAAAGCCGTAATAGCATTTGTTTTTATTGTACTTACTGCTGCTATTCTTGGTGGCGTGATCTTTCAATACCTAGTGTAAACAAGTCAGTAAATAAATTTCGATGTAGCCTTTCTGTTGGAGTTGGTATAATGGCTTTATATTATTTTAACGCAATCAGAAAGGTTATTAACTGATGGATGAGAAGTATATTGATGCACTAAAAGCTTTATCAGACCCCACTCGACTACGTTTGTTTTGGCTTTTAGTACATATAGATCAGAGGATTAATGTTGCTGAAGCTATGGATGTTATTGGTGACACGCAATATAACGTTTCTCGCAATCTAAAAATGCTGCACAAAGCTGGTTTAATCACCCCAACCAAACAAGGTAAGTGGGTTTATTATACTTTAAACGAGCAAACCGCTTTACATTGTAGAGCCTTAGTAGATTCAGTGAGATTTTTACCAGAGGAAAACTTCTCTGATGTCACTAAACGTTGTATGTTGCGTTTAGCCATGCGAGATAATGGTGAGTGTGTTGTTGGTGCCAATAGTGCACAATGGATATCAGCAAATAAGTAGATTGATTAAACCGAGTTCAGGTTGTGCCCTATAAACCTGAAATCAGTTATATCAATACTGAAACGCTTAATTATCTAGCATTATATGGGTTTTCACTCGGGGTAACTTCCATATAACGTACATAGGTATAATGGTCAGCATCAACCAAGCTAATTGTTCGGCTTCATTTAAAGGCAATAATTGTAATAAATAAACAATAACGGCTGAGCCACTCATTTGTACAAAGCCTAATAATGCTGATGCTGAACCTGCTTTTTCACCAAAAGGTGCCAGTGCTTGCCCTGCACAAGCTCCCATTAATACTGAAAAGCCAAGTGAGCTAACCATTATTGGCAGCATAAAGGCAATAGGTGTTTGAAAATCCAATAAAGCTAGCATTAACAAACCTGCAATACTTAATAACACCATACCCAAACCTATGGTTATTCTTGCGCCAAATTTAATTAAAACTCGAGGCGCGAGAAAACAAGCAACAATATTAATCACGGCATTTAAACTAAACCAAAAGACAAAGCTTTGCTGATCTAAACCTAACCTTACAATCAACCACGCCGGCGAACTACTGACATAAGCAATAATAATCGCCATTGATAACATCACCACCAAAGCATTAAACAAAAATACAGGGTGTTTCAACACGGGTATAAAATGCGTCAGATTAAAAAGATGTTTATGTTTTGCGGTCTGCTCTGGTCTGGTTTCTTTAAGCGTAAAATACAAAATAACACCAGCAAAGATAGCGTAGCCTGTCATAAATTCAAAATTACTACGCCAGCCAAAAGACTCTGTCAGGAAATTTCCTAATAATGGTGCCAGTGCCGGAATACAACAAATTGCACTATTTAAATAAGAATACATAACACCACTTTCTATTGCATTGTATTTGTCACGTACACTAGCAAAAGCTGAGACAACTATCGCACATGCACCAACACCTTGTAATAAACGTCCAATAAGAAAAAAGGTTAAGCTATCGGCATAAGCAGAAATAAGTGACGCCAAACCATAAATAAGTATGCCGCCCATAGCAACGGGACGACGACCATAGCGATCTGCTAGGGGACCACTTATTAACTGGCCAAAACCCAGACTTAAAATGAATATTGTTACGCTCCACTGAATTTGTGTCATTGGCACAACAAACTCTTTAGCCATAATAGGTAAAGCAGGTAAAAAGATATCGATAGCTAACGGGCTAAAAATAACCATTAAGATCAATAAAGGTAGTAGTTGTTTATTTGTCATATAAGTCTCAGTAATGATGACTGCGTAGTATAAGATATTGACGTTCGGAGCAGAAGGTAATTATGATAAATTTCATTAAGCAAGTGATAACATTAAAATAACTCGGCTAAGAGCCGAAACAATATCCCGTTTCTTTAACATAACTCACAGAGATTAATGTTTTAGCATCTAATCAACGACAACCTGATAAATAGTTGTATTTATTTGCAGTTACTGTAGCTTATTTTGCTATCTTGATTATACTATTGAGATGTTCTTAAGGTATTAAAAATTCAGTTTAATATACTTAAAAAATCTATTTCAGGAAAATATATGGCTGATTTTTATACTCGTACTACTGTACAATTTCGTCTTATGATGGGCTTTGGCATCGTCCTTTTCATGATGATTATTATTACTATCGTCGGTATTAGCAGTGTTAATACTATTGATGAATCGATGACCTTAATAACCGATAAGAATTCAATGAAACAACGTTACGCCATTAATTTTCGGGGTAGTGTTCATGATAGATCTATTGCAATTCGTGATGTCGTTTTAATTAACAATGACAATGACCTGCAAAATACCTTAGGTAATATAAAACGTTTAGAAACTTTTTATAATGACTCAAAAATTCCCCTTGATAACATGATGATAAATAACTCAATGCCTGAAGAAGCAATCATCCTAGACAAAATTAAGCGTATAGAAAAAAACACCATGCCGTTAGTGCGTGATGTTATTGCAGCGATAGAGGCCGGTAATCAAAAAGAAGCTGAATTCATCTTACTTGAGTCAGTAAGACCTGCTTTTACTCAATGGTTAGATGCTATTAATCAATTTATTGATTATCAAGAAGTAGAGAATCAAGAGGCAACAACACTTGTTAAAGAAACAGCTGAAAATTTTGCTGGGCTTATGTTGGCATTAACAGGAATAGCTTTTATTATTAGCGGAATAATTGTCTACCGTATAACAAAAGCTTTAAAAGTTTCACTCGATGGTGAGCCTAGAGATGTTGCAAAATTACTGTATAAAGTTGCTGAAGGTGACTTAACCCAAGAGATTAGAGCAAAGCATGAGAATAGTGTTTTATATTCGTTGCAAAAAACACAAAATCAATTAAGAACAATAATGTGCAATATTGCTAATGCTGCTACGGATATGAATGTACAAACTGATATAGTTTCGTTAGGCTCTTCTGAAATATTGTCTTTAGTGCAACAGCAACGAGAATATACAACAGCAGCCACTGATAATCTGAACGATATGAGAGAGAAAACATATGCTGTCTCTGAGTTACTTGTACAAACAGAAAAAAATTCTACAGAAACCTTAGATTCATGTACTGCAGGGAGTGAATCAGTTAATGCCACGGCAACAGAAATTAAAATGGTATTAGAAACGGTTAGTGTTGCCCTTGATAAGTTACAAAAATTAGAACAACGAACCAAAGATATCAGCGGTATTATTGCTGTTATTAGCGGTATTTCTGATCAAACAAACTTATTAGCATTAAATGCTGCCATTGAAGCAGCAAGAGCTGGAGAATCAGGCCGAGGATTTGCCGTAGTTGCCGATGAAGTAAGAACATTAGCACAAAGTACTGGCTCAGCCACCGCAGAAATTGAATCAATGTTAACTGAAATAACACAAGAAACTGCAGATTCGGTTGTTGCGATGCAATCAACGCTACCTAAAATTGAAAGAGGCCTTGCCCTAGGCGTTAGTTCCGTTGAGCTTCTAAAAGAAATAGAAAATAAAGCAAATGATTCGTTATTGAATGTGAAAAAAGTGGTCAGTGGCTCCAACGAGCAAATTATTGTTATCGACGATTTATATGAAGGTATGAAAAGTGTTACCGATATGGCTGATACATCAAGTAGTTCATTAGAGAAAAACAACAATGTTGCTCATTCTTTAAACGACTTAGCATGCCAATTAAAAACTCAGATTGCTTACTTTAAAATTTAACAGAAAATAAAGTATCCACTTCATCGATAAGGCATCGTATTTCTACTTTGTCTCCACTTGAATTGCTAATAGATTGATCTATATGAAGGCTAAAAATATACTACTGTATTTTTAGCCTGATAAAACTGAAATTATTATATTTTTTATAATATAATGTAAATCCAACAACTATGTTGTGATGTTTAATAAAATAAAAAATAGGTACATAACGCGTCTATTTATATTAGACCTTTACCAACTGACCCTAACATTCAACTAGCTTATTTTTTATGAAATTATTTATTTTTCTATTCCTTTTCCCCCTCCTTAGTTTTGCTGAAACCTTATCAGTTGCTTTATATGTAAATCATGACGATCATTTAAAATTATCACGATCATACAAGCTTAATTGGCTACTGCTAAAATTAGCGGCTGAAAGTGAAGGCATTACGTTAGATGCAAAAGAAGATTTATGGTTAAGAGGGTTGAATTTTATTAAAGAAAAAAAACTGGATGCATTAATAGGTGTGTATTATTCCGCAGAACGTGAAAATTTTAGTTATTATAGTCAGCCTTTAACAATCGATAACCTTTATTTATATTCTCAAAAGCCACATAGCCTAACGCTTAAAGATATTAATAAACACCAAGACATCGTTGGGGTCACCACGAAATCATTCGCCGAGCAAATAGCTCAAGAAATTGGTTTTACGAATATTTATCATAAGAGTAGTTCTGAGAAAGTATTTGATTTATTAATTAAAGGTAAATTGCAATACGCAATATTTACAGAATCACTTGCTAATAAACACTGCAACCTGAGACAAACCCCAAAGCTTAACAACAGCTGTATTTACCCAATGCAACCCGCTTTAGTGACAAAAACAATTCATACTATTTACAATAAAACCCCGCGAGTAATCAATATTGCTAAACGCCTTGATTCAGCCATAGATAAATTCGTTGATAAAGGTAAAGTTAAAATGTTATTTTTATCATGTGGTTATAGTGAAAAAGAATATAAGTCATGGCTTAAAATTAGGGATAATTGGATCAATAAAGATAATGGATAATTGAACGTTCCTTATGCATAAGTATTGATTGTAATATTGAGGTAGTGCAATTAATTTACTGCCTCAATTAAAACATAATAAGCTTACCAGGCAGACAAAATAACAAAACGTAAACCAATGAGTTTAGTCATTCAACGCAGCTAGATATGTTTGGTTTAGTCAAATATTTCGTTAAATTGCGTAACCATACCTATGTCGCTAGACGCATTCAGACTATACAACGTTCCTTTTAAGCATTGGTTAACATCAATAATTGAAAGCAGGATAACATAGTGTGTTAGTGCTGTGATTAAGTACTAGTTAAACACAGAAGCAGTTTCCTTTAATACCTGAGATTGTACTGTTATATCTTCTGCAGAAGCTAATACTTCGCCTGAAATCTCAGTCGCTAACTCTACAGAGCTATTTAAAATACATTGCATTTCAGCTATTTCATTTGTAACAGCACTTTGCTGAGTTGCAGAAGCGGCAATGGATGATAACTGAATATTAACACTACCTATATCGTTATTTACCAGTTCAAATTGAGAAACAGTTTTTGTAGTTGCTGATTCAACATCGAGAATAGCAGTTGAAACATTATTAATATTTTCAACCATGGTTAAGGTATTATTTGCTAACCCATCAAGCACATCTTTTATATCAACAACATTCGATTGAGTTCGTTGTGCTAGTTGCCTAACCTCATCAGCAACAACACTAAATCCTCGTCCCGAATCTCCAGCCCTTGCTGCTTCAATAGCGGCATTTAAGGCTAATAGATTTGTTTGCTCTGCAATACTGTTAATTTGATCGACTACGGTTTTAATCCTAGCTGCACTTTCTGATAACTCATCCATAGAAACAACAGAGGCTTCCACACTCACCTTTGTTTTATTAATATTACTAGATAAGTTATTCATTGTTTCAACAACTGACGTTGATAAGTTTGTTGCTGCTGAACTAGCGGTAGCAGCCTCTTCTGTGCGTGCCGATACATCAGCAATTGATGCTGTAAGCTCTTCTACTGCCGCAGCGATAGAAATAACCCGTTCCATTACATCTTTATTTGCATCTTGATGATTGGTCGAGCGTTTAAGTATATGACTCGCTGTGTCATAAGTTAGAGATGCATTTTCTTTAACTTTACAAATCAGCTGATCTATTTTGTTAGCCATATCATCAACTGAACACAATAGTATGTCTGTTTCTTTTTTCGAGTCTTTATTATATTCCAAATTCAAGTTGCTGACTTGACCAGCACCAAGCCGATCTAAAGCATGAAAAGTTTGTTTGAAGTCTTTAAATATTATTTTGGTCACTATTTTAAGTGAAAAAGCGATAAGCACCATGGCAACTAACGCCACTAAACCTGTTTCTTTACCTAATGAAGTTGCCATTATTGTCATTTGTTTTTCAGGAACAATAATCAACAAAGCCCAGTTATAACCATTTATATGCTGGTAATAAATGTTGTTCCCATTAATGTTAAAATCACTTGATTTTCCCATATTAATTTCTGTTTGTATTTGGGCAAAATCATTAGGCTCTGGCTGAGAGCTGATCAAGATTTTTTTCGAATCAATAAGGTGCATATCTCCAATACTATTCACCGAGTATGCAGTAATAGCTTTATTAATAGATTCTAATGTTTTAGTTACTTTAAGCCCTGCAAACACAATAACATTCACATCACTCGAATCTATCTTTAAGGGGATATAGGCGGTGACATAATTTGAACCGAATAAACTAGCCATACCATAATAATCATTCCCTGAAATCAATTGGCTATAACCAGGGTGTTTATTTTTCCCCAACTTTGTACCAAAGGCTCTTTCGCCATTAGCTTTCAATAAAGACGTTGAAATACGAATAAAGTCATCATCTTTAGTTTTCTGAAAAATGGTGATCGGCATTTCATATTTTTTTGTTAATTGATCAATCAGCTCAAACTTACCGGCCAATAGCTCTCCATTTAAATATAAACTTGGTAGCTCTTCACCCTTAACTGAAATGACTTCTGAAGATACCGTAAGATCCGGCTTTATTTCTACGGTTAATTGTTCCGCTAGCTGTTGAGTTGCCTTTAGATTTAACTCAAAAGCAGGTACAAGAAGATTTGCGCTACTGAGTAGTTGCGCTTTAATACTTGATTCTGTGCTGTGTTTTACTTCTCTTTCTGCTACATAATAATTAACAACTGCCACAACAACAAAAGCAATAAGAGTAAGTGATAGTACTACGCCATTTAATTGATTTTCAATTTTCCATTTACTAATCATATAACACTTCCAACCTTCGAGATAAGTTAAACACACTGTCTTATAAATATACTAATAAAAGACATAACACAATGTTTAATAAACAAAGATCTAATTATTTTTTATTGTAATCAGCTCAATATAGATTGATTAAAATAAAAAATAGCAGTGAAATATTCATCATTATTACTAAGCACTATTTTCTTGCAACTAAATGAACAGTACTGGTAGAGCGCTCTAAAAAAGCCCCTTCACAGTAAGCAAAATAATATAACCATAAACGTTTAAAGGTTTCATCATAACCATATGGTTTTAAGTCAGACCATGATGCAATAAAGTTTTTACGCCAATCATTTAATGTTTTAGCATAATCAAGCCCAATATCATTTAAGCTTTCCATGACTAATTCACTATGTTGAGATATGTGCTGACTTAATATATTGATAGAGGGTAAGAAACCGCCAGGGAAAATATATTTTTGTATAAAGTCGACATTACTTTTGTATGACTCAAAGCGTTGGTCGGCAATAGTTATCGCTTGAATAAGCAGTTTTCCACCTGGTTTTAGTCGATCATTACACTGCTTGAAAAAGCTAGGTAAAAATTCATATCCAACCGCTTCAATCATCTCAATTGAAACAACTTTATCAAATGAACCAGTTAAATCACGATAGTCTTTTTTTAATAAGGTAATTTGCTCTGCTAATCCTAGCTCTTTAATACGCGCTTCAGCATATGCATATTGTGCATCAGATATCGTTGTCGTAGTTACTTTACAACCATAATGCTGTGCTGCATAAATAGCTAAACCGCCCCAACCTGTGCCTATTTCTAATAAGTGGTCGGTTTTTTCTAGCGAAAGACGATCACAAATAGTTTGTAATTTATAAGACTGTGCTTCTTCTAAAGAACTGTTTTCTGTTGGATAGATAGCTGAAGAATACATCATTTTAGGATCTAAAAATCGTGTATATAACTCATTACCTAAATCGTAATGCGCTAAAATATTACGCTTCGATCCTGATTGTGTATTACGGTTTTGCCAATGAAAAAAAGCATTTTTTAGTTTATTCGACCAAGACTTTTTTGCTTCTAATGAATCGGTTAACTGCTGTGCTTTAGCAAAAATACGGATAACATTGGTTAGGTTAGGACTGCTCCATTTACCATCGATAAAGGATTCTGCAACCCCAATACTACCGCCTTTAACAAAATCTTGATAAACACTCATATCATGAATATGAATTTTACCATGTATATCTGGGTTACTTGCCGTTTCAGGGAAAAGATGATGCTTTGATCCTTCAACTATTTCTAATTGTCCGTAGGTAAGCTTATCAAGAATAGAATAAACAATTGAGCGACAGCGCTGATCTAACCAAGTAGCTTCTTTCAATACGCTAACACCTTCAACTTGTTCCATTTCATACTCCTAATATTTTACAGTTTTATAACTATTTTTTTTGATAACCAATAAACGGTATACGTTTAACAAATAACTTTAGTGCTTGCCAATAAATGCCTGAGACAACCTTGATAGTCATCATTGGTAGCTGACACCACACACGTAATAAGTTACGTTGACTAAGCGATTGTTTTTCCAAGTTTAAATTTACATCAAACAACTTATCTACTTTGCCATTAAGTTTATTTGTACGTTTATTCTCAATGTTTATTACGAGTTTATTACTCTCTTTATTAGGCGCTCTAACCTGCCAATAATAAGACATATCTAAATCCATAAACGGTGATACTTGAAAAACCTTCTCATTCACCTGTTTAGCTTTATCAAGCAAATCTACTAAATAATAATGCCTTTCATTCCAAGGTGTATTACTCACTTCAGCAAGCATTTGTGTACATCTATCATCTTTGTCATAACAAAAATAAAAATTGGCCGGACTAAAATAGAGTCCAAAGCAACGTACTTGCACCAACATAACGATTCGGTTGATATCTGAATGGCCATTTAACTGCATGACTTTATTGGTTATACGTTGCTTTAATCCATATGGTTCACTTCTGAGATAATCTTTTTCAACAAATCGTAGTGGATGGAACCATGAAAAACCAAATAAACCCACCCCTTCTTTAGCATTTTCAACTTCTGAAACGTCCAGTGCTAACATATACAAAGTATAGTTAAAACTATGCTTTTTGGGGCTTAATCGTCGATGAACAATATTGCCTAAATAAATTTTGCTTTCGCTGAATTTTATGGTCATTTTTTCTCTTTAAAAACTGAAACTTTAACCTTAACCACTATTGTTCTAATGAACAGCCAAATCGTTTGGCGACTTCAATAGCACTTCTTACACCATCTTCATGAAAGCCGCTATGCCAATATGCGCCAGCAAAATGGGTCTGATTAATACCGCATATTTTATCTCTTTGCTGTTGAGCTTGAATAGATTCGCTTGAGAAAATAGGATGATGATAAGTAAATTCTCTCAAAATTAAGTTAGGGTCGATATCTTCTTTTTGATTAAGCGTGACACAGAAAGTATTCTCACTTTCAATACCTTGTAAGATGTTCATATTATAAGTAACACTTGCGGCTTTACTGCGATCTTGACTTAATTGGTAATTCCAACTGGCCCAAGCTTTTTCACGTTTGGGTAATAACGTTTTATCTGTATGAAGAATAACGGAGTTTTCACTGTAAGGCATTGCCGATAAAATCGCTGTTTCGTCTTCTGTGGCATCATTTAATAATGCTAAGGCTTCGTCTGAATGACAAGCGACGACCACATCATCAAAACTTTCGCTCGGGTTTTGGTTAAAATGCAAATGTACTTTGTTATCACTGCGAGAAATACCACTTATATCAGCATTTAACTTAATGTTATTTTCAAATGGCTGACATAGCGGTTTTAAATAACTACGAGAGCCTTTTGGGATAACATACCATTGCGGTCTATCCGCAATATTTAATAAACCATGATTATGGAAAAATTGTACAAAGAACCTGAATTCAAAATCTTCCATTTGTGATAAAGAGCTAGACCAAATAGCAGCGCCCATCGGCAAAATATAATGTTCAGCAAAAAAATCACTAAAATTGTTCTCTGTTAAAAATTGACCTAACGTCATACCGTCTTGGTAGCTTTGCGAGTCAAATATTGCTTTACATTGTTTATTAAAACGCAGTATTTCTGTTACTAAGCCCCAGAATTTAGGTCTAAATAAATTGCGTCGTTGCGCAAATAAGGTATTTAAATTGTGCCCATTATATTCCATGCCTGTTTGGCAGTTATGCACTGAGAAGCTCATTTGTGTTGCTTGTTTTCCGATACCTATTTCTGATAATAAAGCTAAAAAATTAGGATAGGTTTTATCATTGAAGACAATAAAACCTGTATCTATGGCAAACGATTGACCATTTTTTTCTATATCAACTGTCGCCGTGTGTCCGCCGATCCTGTCATTTTTTTCAAATACGGTAACATGATTTTTTTTCGACAAAAGATAAGCAGCCGTTAAGCCTGAAATACCTGAACCTATGATTGCAATATGCTTCATGCGTTATGCTTCCTTGAAATAATTCTTTGCCATACAGATGACGGGAGAAAAGATAATAGTTTTAATAACAATGTTAATCGTTTTGGAAAATGCAGATAATTTTTGCGCTTATCAACACCAACAATAATCCTTGCAGCTGCTTCGTCACTCGTAATAAGAAACGGCATTTCAAAATCATTTTTATCCGTTAACGCGGTTTTTACAAAACCAGGGTGTACTAGGGTGACACTAATATTCTGCTCAGCTAGGTCTAACCGCAAACTATCAGCTAAATAATCCATACCTGCTTTTGATGCGCCATAAGCTTCACTTCTTGGAAAAGGTAATATCGTTGCACTCGAGCTAATAAAAACAACCTGCCCGCCATCATTAATTTTGGGTAAGGTAAATTGCAGTAGCCAACCAAGTGATGATAGGTTTGTTGAAATAATGTCCGCAAAAAGTTGACCATCAAAATGCTTGGCATCATCAATATAACGGCAATCACCCGCATTTAAAATCACCCGATCTACTTGGGGAACATCATCAAGTTGCTGTGCAATGCGTTGAGCATCATTAAGATCAAACAAATAAGTTTTATAGGCTTTAGCCGATAAAAGAGATAATTTTTTTTCATCTCGACCACAGGCAATTACTTGATGCCCAAGCGCTACATATTTCTCAAATAAAGCTAAGCCAATGCCCGACGTTGCACCCGTGATTAAAATAGTTTTAATAGACATTAGTTAGCTGCCTTAGTTTTAATCCACTTGGTTAATTTACCGAAAAAAGGTAGCTGTTCGTACAACATAGCACCTAAATCAAGGTAATCTCTATGATAAAAAACTTTATCGTCTTTGCCCTTAATATGCGATGTACCAAAGACAGTAACAACCTGACCTTTGTTCAATTTATGATGTTGATATGACATTTTCCAATAAATAGCCGCTTCATCACCTTCAGCAATAACATTGTCGATAACAAAAACACACGATGATAAATTTTGATAAAGGCTGTCAAAATATTTATAAAGTTCATCAAATCCTTCAACTTGATGCATTGGATCAATGAAGGTGACATGTTGATGGTAGATAGTCGACAACAACTCGAGGTTATCGGTCGAAAGACGTTGGTAAGTGCTAACAAAGTTACTCAACCATAAAGGCTTATTAGCTGTTATATTATTCGACACATTATTTTGCATTTTTATACCATCATGTTTTATTTCAGTAATAAAAAATAAGAAAAAGTACGCCAATCACTACAGCCGTATAACATAGTAAAGGTCTACGCTACACTTTATAAAAAGCTAACGCCTTCAGTCTTGCTTCTTTATGCTCCACCACAGGCTTTACATAGATAGCCAATTTATGATTTTTAATATACTGCTCTGGAAAATGAATATGTTTATCAGGGATACTTTTTAGCTCTGGTAAATACTTACGTATGAAATCGCCGTTAGGATCAAAACGTTCACTTTGTCTTATCGGATTAAAAATTCTAAAATAAGGTTGTGAATCGCACCCTGTGCTTGCAGCCCATTGCCAACCACCATTGTTCGACGCTAAATCACCATCAATTAAGTGCTGCATAAAATATTTTTCACCTAAACGCCAATCAATCAATAAATGTTTAGTTAAAAAACTCGCAACAACCATTCTTAAACGGTTATGCATCCAACCGGTTTGATTAAGCTGACGCATTGCTGCATCAACCAATGGGTAACCAGTTTTTCCTTCACACCACGCCTTAAATAACACATCATTATTGTGCCATCGAACGTTTTGATATTTTTCTTTGAAACAAAGGTGTTTACATAACTTTTGCTCATGAAACATTAGGTGGCGATAAAACTCACGCCAAATAATTTCATTTAACCAAGAAAATTCTTCGCTATCAGATGCTAGTAATAAATCTGGAAACTTATTTAATAATGAAATTAAAACGTACCTAGGGCTAATGACGCCTGCAGCCAAATAAGGTGAAATACCTGAAGTACCTTTAATCGAAGGAATATCTCTGTGTTGCGCGTAACTTGTAACTTTATGTTGAAAAAATGTCGGTAATGCAGTGCGTTCATATTCTTTAGCTAACGGCCAGGCACTCGACAAACTGCCTTCCTGGGTAACTGTTGCAGTACTTTCATCCGACAGTGATGTGCTAGTGACTTTGCCTAGGTATTCAAAACCCGCTTGCTGAACGTATTTCAACCAAGCTTTTTTAAACGGTGTAAACACCTTAAACATGTCACCTGATTGATTTAAGACTTTGCCCTTAGGCACAATCACATCAGCTTCATAAAGCGTCAATGGAATACCTTGCGCTATACACGTAAGATCCCGTTGTCGTTCATTAAATTCAAGCTCACTATTGGCAAAAATGTTAGCTATATTATTACGGGTACAGTAGTTTTTTAAATAAGTAATTTGCGCTGAAAAATCAGGTACTGACACTAATTCAAGTTCAATAGCTAAATCTGCAAGCTCTTCAACAAGTGCCTGAGCATGCCGCTTTATAAAATCGATTTTGATAGGCGACCAGTCGTGAGCTAACCATTGTTTTTCAGATATAAAAAAAATCGCCTTACGTGGCATTTTTGACTGAGATTGAGTCAAAAAGTAATGTAAGGCGGGATTATCATGTGTTCTTAAATCATTACGAAACCAAAGTATCAAAGGAGTTCCTTTATATGCTGGTTACCATTCAAAATAGAGGCTTGGGAGTGGTAACCGGTATAAGATAATTTTAGTAGGCATATCTCAGTCTTAATTCATCTGGATACGGTGATAAATAGGCTTGTTTAGCTAAGTAATCTTTTGGGTGTTGCAACAAGTAGTGATTAATCAGCGTTAACGGTGCAACCAGTGGCACTAAACCATTACGATAAGCATCAATTTGTGCACATAATTCTTGTCTTTCGTTACTTTGTAAGTGCTTCGAAAAATACCCCTGAATATGAGCTAAGGTATTTGCATGTTTTTTGCGTGTTGCTTTAATGCTTAACGCAGCCATAAGCTCTGATATATATTGTTTAGCCATTTCTTCTAATGGTAAATCGGCTCTTGCCAATAACTGACCTAAACCTTTATAAGCAACTAAATCATGACTCATGACTGTATACTTATACTGACTGTGAAAAGTTGTTAGTTTATGCTTAGTTAAGCCTGACGCTTCAAGATTTTGCCAATGCTTATAAGCGTAAACTCGTGCGACAAAATTCTCTCGAATAAGCGGATCATTTAAACGACCATTTTCTTCACAAGGTAATAAAGGGTTAGCTGTCATAATTTCTCTAGCGAAAGCTCCGACCCCATCAGATACGAGCGCATTACCTTCAGGACTATAAACTTTTACACGCTCCATACCACAGCTTGGACTTTTTGCACAAAAAATATAACCACTTAGATCACTAGTCATAGTCGCTATTTTTTTCCCGTAAGCCACAAGAGCCTCGGTTACGTCGCCAGTTCCATCGGGTCTAGAAACACTAATCACATCATCTTTTTTGATTTGGCGTATTGTTGGTCTAGGTATCGGTAAACCAATAGCTACTTCTGGGCAATATGCTTTGTAGGTAACGTGTTGAGAAAATTCTTTTATACAAAAATTCGATGGTTTATTACTCGCATCAAAACGAACTTTTTCACCTATTAAGCAAGCACTTACGCCAATGTGTAGATCTTCTTTTGCAACTGTGTGAATCATGATGCGTTCCTTTTAATAAATAAATGCGCCAATTGGGTTAAGCAACTTATTGATGCCTTGTGTAAAGTGTAGCGCATCATTCGCTACTGTGTAGCATAAACACCCTTCTCTTGAAATCGGATGATGCTGATGAGAACCGTCAAGCATAATAAAGTCGCCTTTAACATACTTACCATTTGCATCTTCAAAGGAGCCTTCTAACAATAATGTTAACTCAAACCCTTTATGTGTATGTTCAGGTACTCCGCCGCCTGGCTGCATTTGTAATAAACTGGTATGAATTTCATTTTCATTCAACTGTATGCGCGAACGAGATAACTTACCAATATTAGCAGCTTTGCCTATAACCATATTATTTAAGGCTTTAGGTAACACATAAGTTTTATTATTAAAAACGACTGATTTTTCATCATTTTCTGGTGGTAAAAAGATAGCATCTGACTCAGTAATCGCTGCAATCATCTGATCCATATTTAAATCGTCATCAGCCAAGTGTTCCTGATAAGCGTCTTCAAAATTAACTTCTGCTACTTGGTCTGTTAATTGTGCTATTTGATGTCGACATTTCGGACACATCTCAGCATGAATAGCTATGCCAGCAGATAATGAAGCGGGTAATTCACCATTAACAAAAGATTGAATTAACTCAAATTTAGGGTGATGTTTAATCATGATGGTCTCCTAATTGTACTTTGAGTTTTGCTAATGCTAAACGCAAACGAGATTTTATCGTACCAAGTGGTAAGTTTAAATGAACAGCTAGTTGCTCTTGTGACATCTCCATAAAGTAAAAGCCTTTCACCACTTGTTGCTGTGCTTCTGGTAATTCATCAATAACCGTTAATAACTGTTTATTTTCAAGATGATCATCAAAAGACTCTTCTTCTGTTGCAATACTTTCGGCTATTGGCCAAATATCATCGCTTAATGTGTCTTCTTTATTCCCTTTAATTTTACGTAAAATATCAAAAGTGACATTACGCATAACGGTGTAAACCCATGTAGTGGCGGCTCCTTTATTTTTATCAAATAAGTGCGCTTTTCGCCAAACATTGCTCATGGTTTCTTGAACTACCTCACTTGCTTGGGTTTCATTAGGGAATTTACTACGCGCAATGCGCTGTATTTTTGGTGCAAAAAATTTAAACAAATGCGTAAATGCAATTTTGTCTCGCGAAGTAGCAACAGCATCAAGCCATTGACAAAGTTGAGGATGATCTATTTTTTCTGGCATCTGAGTAGATTTATCAGATGTCACATTACTTAGCAAGTGTGTTTGCATTGCTTTTATCACCAAGAGCTGCTTTAAAACTTATATACCTATACGGCTCCTAATTAATAAAGATCACTTAATCACAAATTTTTTTACTTACTTTTTTCTGCTTACTCAAAAGTGATTTACATTATTGCTATTCGTTAAAAATAATAGACTGCACAAACCCCTTTGCTTCCTCATAGCTATGACTGTGTACAAAAGAGGTTTTAATAGCTAAGTCGACCGGAATAAGCTCTAACCATCTTGCTACCACCCAATTAGCATTATGCGTGGCTTTTTCTACGTAAAGCTTATTGAGCATAGTATTACTATCAAAGACGTTATCTAGTGATTGTGACAAAGTATCTGTAGTGCTTTGTTCTATTTCTTGTGACCAATGTGATCTCTCAGATACCACCCCAAAGTGCAAATCATCCTCATCTTGGTCGCTCGATAAAATATTCACTAGCGACTTACATTGAACATCTATTTCTAAAATACCATCGTCACCTTGGTCAAAATTAATAATTTCAACCCAACTCCCCCAAAGAGTATCAGGCTCTTTTGGCTCCATAGTTTTTAAGTCAGGGTTTTCTGCCTTAGTATTAATTGCATCAGAGTCCTCTGATTCAATACTATTTAACCAGATAACAAAGCCTTGTTCTTGCGTTGCTATTTTTACCATTTTCAAATAACGTGGTTCAAAAATACGCAAACGAGTAATTCCACCTGGTAATATAAATACAGGTAATGGAAAAATAGGTAACCTTGTCTTTACCTTTTGCATAAGTAGTTCGCTCCTGTTGTTAAGCTATTAGATACGAAGCTATTAGATACGAATCAACACGACTAAATGATCACTTATCAATGCATTTACACTAAATAACCTGAGCTCGGTTTAATAAATTAAAACATCTTAAACCGAGTTCAAGTTAAATAAGTATTACCTTACTGACATGTTTTTTGCGAGAATTCTTTATCAAAAAACAAAGTAATTTCTGCGACATCAATACCAAATTTTGACATAGAGGTTTTATTCATTACTCGATATTTATCAATTTGATACATCCAATCATCCATACTGACTTGATACGTTTCATCATCAAGCTTTAGCAGCAAATCATACTTAAATTGAAAAGCAAAACCCTGATGTTTTCCAATAGCAATACCAGCAACATCTTCAGCTGTGCCGCGATAGCTGCCATCTTTTTGTTTAGTTAGCTGCCAATTACGAAAAGAAACCTCACCATCATTGAAATAAAACTTTTCAGCTAAGGTGCCTTTATTACCTTCCCACGTACCGATAATTTCAACACAAAAACGTCTTGTCACTTGTTGAGAATAATCTTGTACAGTGCCCCAAGCTATTACGTTACCGTTGAAGTATTGTTTAATATCAAAAGGTACCTCTGTTTCTTTATAATCCTGTAATGCCGTTGAACAGCTAGCAAGAAAAAAGGCGATAATCGAAATTAATACCATCTGAATAAGTTTATTCATCGATGTTTTCTCCTAATAATTCAGCCTTCAATTCAGGTTCACTGGTCTTTTCTGACAGCCATATGGCTAAAAATAGTTGACTAAACTCTGCTCGTTCAATAACGCCTACTTTGAGATTGTTAAAATAAAAGATAGATTTATTATCTTGAACCGACAACGCTAACTTATCGCCTGCATAAATATCAGGCCATATTGCTTTTAGTTTAGGTATAAACTGATTGTATTGAGCTTTTGAAAAACCTAAGTGTTGCCATTGTTCTATTGTGCGCTCAAGTAGGTCTGCTGCAGTAATATCTTTTAAATACTCTATTTCAAAAATCAGTTCTGCGGGTGGGTTTTCAGGTATATAGGAGCCTGACTTTGTATAAAGGGTACTATGGTAAATATCCCAAAATAAAAATGTAAACTTAGCATTACCCACTTCTGTAAAGCCAAGTTCTTTAAAGCCCGGTCCTGTAAAGTTCAGTTTGTTAAAGCTTTCAGCTGGTTTTTCTTCCTTAACATTTTGATTATTGTCAGCCTGAACTTCGAACAGTATAGAGATAAAGACCAACAATATTATTAGACCCGGTTTATACATTATTTGTCTCCTGAAAATAGAACATTTTCTTTAAATGAAAAAACAACACCATTAATATTGACCAGATAACAGCTAAGATAAAGTAAGTAGTCAAAACCTCGAATCCAAAAGTCATTGATGTTAACGATTCACCGGCGATATAACTTAGCGGTGGGAAGATAAAACCAACCATTAACTGGAATACTTTAGCTCGCGATAAAAACTGTAAGCTATGAGCAATAGTTGCGGCAAAGGCGATCCATAACATCATTAACCATAATGGAATAACTAACTGATCTTTAAATTGAAAAACATCAAAAAATAATAAGGCTGAATCAATAACAATACCTATTGTTGCAACAGAAATAATTAATTTAGCTTCTGCAGCTCGCTGTTTACAAAAATAAAAATGTAATCCTATCCATAAAATAACTATAGGAATAAAGCGATTTTCTAAAAGAATTAGCCCAAACCATGCAATGTTGAAACCGATAATATTAAGTAGCATATTAATAATAATTGTTAACTTTGTAGGTAATACGGTTGAAACTTGAATGTGGATTACTTATAGCCGACTTATTTACACCAGCAGACAAAGTAAGGCTAAAATTGGCGACTCAAAAAGTGATTAAAATTTTCGACTGTATAAGAGCCTGATACTTAAATTAGAATGCTTTTCAACTAATGGACTGTCCGTTATTTCAGAAGAAAACCAGGTATGCTGAAGGCTAAATTGAGTAAAACCACCTAAAAGAATAGGTGTGGAAATAGATAAACCAAGACCGGCGTTCATACCGCTCTTACCAGTATATTCAACTCTATTAGCATTAATTTCATCTTTACCTACACCATAATAATAATCGATATGATTACGGTCTAAATAACTCAATACCATGTTAGGCTCGACAAATAAAGGGCCAAATCTAAACGTATGTGCAATAGTAGAAGAAAGCTCAACACCATTTGAACGATTCAATACATCAAACATTGATGATAAGCCAACCTTCCAATTATTTTTTTGATACTTTAAGCCTATACCCGCATCCATAGATATTTTTCTATCGGCCATACCGGCAAAAATATAACTGTCATCTTCATCAAATCCCTGAAACCTTGGTGCAACTTGCACTAAGACGTTCAGATCAGCAACCTTCGCCACTTTGTAACTAACAAAAGGGCCGTAAACGTTTAGCTTTTCACCTCGGTAACCAATAATGGGTATTATTATATTTCGTCTGTTATAGCCTTTATATACCTCTTTACTTGTGCTTAAACCAAGGCCATATATAAAGCCGCTTCTATCAACAGGCTTTTGCGCGGCAGATGATAAAGAGACAACAAGTGCTAGGCATACAATAATTTTTTTGATCATGATTTCGTTATTCCTGCTAATAAATTAACCCTATTGTTTCAATATACGTTGTTTAGCGTATTTTAGATTTATTATCTGCCTATTTTTTAAGTGTTTAGTTTGTTTATCCGCTTAACTTCGCTTTATTTTTTAATATTTGTGAACTAATTTAAGTGGATGAGCGTATATCATGACTATAGCGGTTTTTATAATAAATAGCGCTTTATGACAAACAACACGGATAACAATCCTTAAGGACTTTACATGCGTATCTTTTTTATCTGCCTATTCACATTATTAACAGCAAGTTGTAGTAGTCATTATGCTAATCAATCCCAGGTAGGGGAAAAATTCCCTTCAATTACAGGAGAAAATCTTGAAGAACAGCAAGTGAATATTCCAAGTGACTTTAAAGGAGAAAAAACACTCTTACTTATTGGCTATAAACAAAATTCACAATTTGATATTGATAGATGGTTAATTGGCTTAGATATGACCTCAACAAAGGTTAATACTTATGAAATACCAACGATAACAGGCATGTTCCCGAGAATGTTTAGCACCATGATTGATAACGGTATGCGTGCCGGTATTCCAAAAGATTTATGGCAAGGTGTTATTACTGTTTATAGCGATGGAGAAAAGGTACAAGCTTTTACTGGCAACGAAAATCCCAATAGTGCCAGAGTCATTTTACTCGATGAAAATGGTATTATTTTGTACATGTACGATGACGGGTTTTCAGTTAGCGCGCTCAACCAAGTAAGAAGTTTTTTAACCAGTTCATAATTAAACTTACGTAATAACATTTGTCGAATAACACTTGCCAAATAACGCTTATTGAATAAAAAACATTCAATGAAGCTTGTAATATAAATGTAGCTGCAACACTTAACCAGTAGCATCGTTATAGCCTGTAGCCTGTAGCCACCCCAGTACAGGTTAAAAATAATCTAATAAGGTGATCTTATGAATGTTCTTATTACCGGTGGAACAGGGCTGATTGGTAAAGCCTTAATCAAAGTTTTACGCCAAAGCCATACCAATATCACCGTTCTCACTAGAAACTGCAGTAAAGCCGTAAAAACATTAGGCACTGATATTAATGTTATTGATGAGCTAAATCTTTCAACTATTGAGAATATAGATACAGTTATTAATTTAGCTGGCGAGCCTATTGCAAATAAACGATGGTCTGTTGAGCAAAAAAAACAGATATGTCAAAGCCGTTGGGATATTACAGAAAAATTATCTACCCTGATAAAAACAGCAAAAAATCCTCCGAGCCTTTTTATTTCAGGTAGTGCTATTGGCATATATGGCAGGCAAGGCAGTCTTTCTATTGATGAGGAGTTTACAGATTACCATCGAGAATTCACCTATGAAGTTTGCTCAAAGTGGGAAAATTTAGCGCTAGCCGCAAAATCAGAAAACACCCGTATTGCAATTTTACGAACAGGTATTGTGTTAGATAAACACGAAGGGGCAATTGCTAAAATGCTATTACCTTTTAAATTATGCTTAGGTGGGAAAATAAGTCACGGGCAACAAATGATGTCATGGATACATATTGACGATATGGTAGCGGCAATATTACATATTCAAAAGACACCTTCCCTTAAAGGTTTTATCAATATAACAGCTGAGCAGCCAGTGTCTAATAATGTATTCTCTCGTACTTTAGCAAAAACATTAAATAGGCCTTGTATGCTCACAACACCTGCCTTTATTTTAAAATTAATTTTTGGGGAAATGGCAGACTTATTACTCTTTGGACAAAATGTAAAACCGACTAAATTAAAAAACAGCGGCTTCCGCTTTACCTACCCAAGCATTGATAGCGCATTAAAAAATTTACTAACTAAAAAGTTATAACAATTGAGTAATATTAACGCTAATTGCTGTAACTTTTCTTTAACTAACTAATTGATTAATCTTTTGTTCATCGCTAATAAGCAGCCATTCTATTCAATCAATAACAACACGGTCATTTAGATAGCCATTTTGACATAAAAATGAAATATCACTGTAAAGTAACCGTCACATAAACATCATCTTATATTCATCATAACTACTTATGCTGTGTTATTTTTAAATAACACAGCATAAGGTCACAATGAAAATGATCAAACAAAGCTTATCGGTAATGATTGCTGGTATATTGTCTTCGACAACATACGCAGCGACAACTGATACACAGCTGAATAATACTTGGTATAAAGAAGCACAAACTAAACTTACCGAAAAATTACAGCAAGCAAGATCAACAAAAGCAAAAAATGTAATTCTATTTGTTGGTGATGGTATGGGCATTTCAACGCTAACCGCAGCGCGTATTTTAAAAGGGCAATTAGCAGGAAATTCAGGTGAAGAAGGTTATTTAAGTTTTGAAACCTTTCCTTATGCGGCATTAGTTAAAACTTATAATGTAGATGCACAAACACCAGACTCCGCCGGCACTATGACGGCAATGATAAGCGGCTTAAAAACCGATGCCGGTGTTTTGGGAGTCAATGAAGACATTATTCGTGGCAATTGTGCATCAGTAAAAGGCAACGAAGTTGTTACTGCATTAGAGTTAGCTGAAATAAAAGGTTTATCTACAGGCGTTATTTCAACAGCTCGTATAACCCATGCAACGCCAGCAGCAACCTACGCAAAGTCAGCAGATCGTAACTGGGAAGACATCTCAGATATGGACATTGAAAATAATGCTGAACGTGCAAATTGTGAAGACATTGCCTCACAACTGGTTAACTTTGAAAGCAACTTAGAAGCTCGATATACAGGTATTGATGTTGACGGTATTGATGTTGTTTTGGGTGGTGGTCGTCGTCATTTCTTACCAAAAGAGGCAATTTATAATAGTGCTGATGCTGCTAGCGATATAGAAGGCGATCGCACGGATGGTCGAGATTTAACAGCAGAATGGCGTGCCATGTACCCAAATGGTAAATATGTTATTGATCAAACAGGTTTCGATAGTATTGACCCTGAAACTACTGCCCGTGTTTTTGGTTTATTTAATGAATCTCATATGCAATACGAAGCAGATCGCAGTAATGATATTGCTGGCGAGCCAAGTCTTTCTCAAATGACTGAAAAAGCGATCAATATTCTTGATAATAACGATAAAGGTTATTTCTTAATGGTTGAGTCAGGACGAATTGATCATGGTCATCATGCCGGTAGTGCAAGCACGGCATTAACTGATGCTATTGAATTTTCAAATGCTGTTCAAGCCGCAATTGAAGCAACCAATGATGAAGAAACATTAATCATTGTTACCGCAGATCATAGCCATGTATTTACGATTGCTGGCTATCCAAAGCGTGGCAACCCTATTTTAGGTAAAGTGGTTGGCGTTGGTGAAACCAGTCCTTCAGAGGCTTTTGACGGTTTACCATACACCACATTAGGTTATAGCAATGGCCTAGGTTTTAGAGATTTAGGGGCGGAAACAGATGGAGACGCATCTTATACATCAGGGCCTGTTGCCGGTAGACAAGATATCACAGCAATTGATACGACAACGCCAGGCTATCACCAAGAAGTTATCGTGCCATTAGGCAGTGAAACACATGCTGGAGAAGATGTTGCTATTCATACATCAGGCCCGGGGGCACACCTTGTTCAAGGTTCAGTTGAACAAAGCGTTGTTTTTCATTTGATCAATCGTGCACTTGATTTAGTTGGTCAATAGGCCCTTAAGGATTTTATGATGAACAAATATACATTATCAACAATTGCAGCATCTTTAGTACTTATCTTATCCGCTTGTGCTGATGGCGATAACGGCGCTGATGGAATAAATGGCTATAGTGCCTTAATTGCACAAACAAAGTTACCAATCGGGAATGAGAATTGTAAAAGCAGTGGTGTACAAATTGACTCTGGTTTAGATGTTAACAATAATAACATTTTAGATAACACAGAAATAACAGCAACCGAATTTATCTGTGCGACCAATACAACTGAAGTAAACAGCAACGAGCTACTGACTAGTTTAAATAATCCTTGGTTTAAACAAGGTGCTGCCGAAATTGATGAAGCGACAAGTATTTGGAACAAAATAGATGCGCAATTAGCCGGTAACACTAACGTATCTATAACAAGCGCCTCGACAGCTGCTGAAATAACTGCGCTTAAAGGCTCGGCGAAAAATGTGATCTTATTTGTTGGTGACGGCATGGGGATTTCAACTATCACTGCTGCCCGTATCTTAGATGGTCAGAACAAAGGCATGACAGGCGAAGAAAATCAGCTAAGCTTTGATAAATTCCCCTTTTCAGGGCTAGCAAAAACTTACAATGTTGATGCACAAACCCCTGATTCAGCTGGCACGATGACAGCGATGATGTCTGGCATAAAAACTGATGCCGGTGTGCTAGGTGTGAATGAAGATGTTGTGCGTGGTAATTGCACTAGCACTAAAAATATAGAAATGATCACTGCCTTAGAGTTAGCTGAGATTGCTGGAAAATCTACCGGTATTATCTCTACTGCTCGTATTACTCATGCAACACCAGCGGCTACCTATGCAAAATCAGCAGAGCGTAATTGGGAAGATATATCCGATATGGATATAGATAACAATGCGGAGCGCGCCGGCTGCGAAGATATTGCATTACAATTAGTTAACTTTGAAGCCAACTTAGAAGCTCGATATGCTGGTGTAGATGTTGATGGTATTGAAGTAGTTATGGGTGGCGGTCGTCGTCATTTTTTACCTAAAGATGCTAGCTTCAATAGCATTGATGCTGTCAGCGCTATTGAGGGTGACCGTACTGATGGCCGTGATTTAACGGCTGAATGGCGAGCTCACTACACTAATGGTGCTTATATCGTTGACCAAGCCTCATTCGATGCCATCAATCCTGACACAACAACACGCGTATTTGGTTTATTTAACGAATCACATATGCAATATGAAGCTGGTCGTAGCAACGATATTGCAGGTGAACCAAGCTTGTCAGAGATGACAGCAAAAGCAATAGGTATTCTTGATAATAACGAAGAAGGCTTCTTCCTTACCGTTGAATCAGGCCGTATTGACCACGCTCATCACGCAGGTAATGCTTACAACGCATTAAACGACACCATTGAGTTTGCGAAAGCAGTACAAGCAGCAGTAGATGCAACCAGCCAAGAAGATACACTGATTATTGTTACTGCGGACCACAGTCATGTTTTTACCATTGCAGGTTACCCAAAGCGTGGCAATCCTATTTTAGGTAAAGTTGTTGGTATTGGTGAAACAGAAGCAAGCCTAGCATCTGACAATATGCCTTACACAACCGTCGGTTACACTAATGGTCTTGGTTATAGAAACTTAGGTACGGAAACAGATGCTGATGCGAGCTATCTTGCAGCGCCAGTAACGGGTCGAGTTGACTTAACAAGTGTTGATACAACCACTGCTGGCTTCCACCAAGAGTCACTCGTACCACTAGGTAGTGAAACACATGCTGGTGAAGATGTTGGCATTTTTGCCATAGGACCTGGTGCTAATTTAATTACCGGTACTAATGAGCAGAACTTCATATTTCATGTGATGGATTATGCCGCTAACCTTTCCGGCACATCAAAGTAGCCTAGCTGAGTTGAGCAAATTAAGTTAGATATCGATAAAGAGTGGGGCTAATGCCCTATTCTTTATTAGTTATACCAGTTTCATTAATTAGGTGAACAATTTTATACATAGAAAAAATTGACAAATACAAGGCATTTATTTCAATAACTCGTTGTGCTGATTATTAAATAAATAACGATGTAGTTGATGATTTTAGCAAGTAGAAATGATCACATAGCTAGTGAGATTGGTATGAATAAGCTAGCACTACGCTATCCAAGATTATGCTCACTGTCACTTCAACCTATCCTTACATTAACAAACTATTAAGATGAATCAGATGAGAACACTAATACTTATTGCAGTAATGGCCCTTCCGGCTTTCGTGTCAGCTAATGACGACTGCCAATCTACAACAATAATGGCGACATATAGCATTGAAGAAATAACCAAAGATCAGACATCACATAATAGAAATGAGCTAATACTATTACGAACTCAAAATTCTGCTTTCCACATTAGTAACAAGACAGTCGCAACACAATGGACAAAGCTACCCAAGAATAATATGAAAAAAACATCCTACTTTATTGATGACAAGCGTGCGATTGAATACGAAGCAACAAAGACAAACACTAATCAAGCCTGGGATCATCATGCGCAGCTATTGCATCCAAAATTTACAGAGCAAGCAACGCTTATCGAAAAAACAGGTGAAGGTTGTGAAAAATTAGAACATTATCAACAAAAAGAAAAAACAAAAACTGTTGATATATGGTGGTTTCCTGAAGAGAAGATAATGAAACGTATGACAAGTGTATCCGCAGATAAAACGATAAACTGGCAATTAACTGACGCTACGCATAACCAAAAAGTGATTCAACAACAATTGGATATACTATCATCTTATCAATCAACAGATTTTGCTGATATTGGTGACAATGAATCAGACCCATTTTTTAGAAAAATGATCAATCTAGGTTTTATTGAACATAGCGCTTCTGGATTTTATGACAGTAAAGGAAATTCATTACCTTCATCTCACCAACATTAGTATTATATCAATGTTGTTAAGTTTTAACTAGCCTACATTGGTTTTGCAGGCTAGTTAACATTCATTACTTAACGTAGGTGATAAAACTATCTGTTGAACGTCGAACTTTTTCTAAGTTAACTAGCCAATCGCCCTCTTCTTCGCGATAGCCCAAAGGAAGTAATAATACTGATTTTAAGTTACGCTCTTTAAGACCGAGTATTTCATCAACTTTTTCAGGTAAAAAACCTTCCATTGGCGTGCTGTCTACTTTCATTTCAGCCGCTGCAATTAACGCTGAGCCTAAACCGATATAAGCCTGACGTGCTGCATGTTCAAAGTTTGTTTGTGCATCACGTGCCGGATAAGTATTTAGTAACATTTGGCGGTAATCTTCCCAGCCTTGATTTTTGAATCCACGCTTTTCATTCACTAGATCAAACATAGTATTAATGCGTTCCGCGGTGTAATTGTCCCATGCGGCAAATACTAATAAGTGAGAGCAGTCTGTTACTTGCTGTTGACTCCATGCATGAGGCAAAATTTGTGCGCGTACTTCAGGGTTAGTTACCACAATAACGTCATAAGGCTGTAAACCACTAGAGCTAGCACTCAAACGAATAGACTCTAAAATAAAATCAACTTTTTCTTCGCTGACAGCTTTGCTCGGATTCATTTTTTTTGTGGCATAACGCCACTGCAGATTTTTTAATAACTCAGACATATATTTACTCTGTTAATAGTGATAGGTTTGAAATTGAGCTGATTAAGTATAATTTCAAGTACTAAGTATGATTTTGTGAATAACGGGTAACAATATTCAGCAAAAAGTCTCGCAAACAGAATACGACTCAAGGTATTACTTATCAAGTTGTAAATCTTGCATAAGCTAAGGATATAATTAATAAAGTTGATTATTCTTGAACATAGAAAATACCAAGCGATAATTTTGGGCGTATATAGATTTGTTTATGTTTATTCTGAAACTTGAGAAATAGAAATCAAAAGTGGTCGGTGATGCAAGATTCGAACTTGCGACTGAACTTGATAGCACCCAAACCAAAATTTGGCTAACGAGAAGTCAAAGTCAATAACGCTGTAAAATTAGTGTATATAGAGTTTAGCGTAAAGTTAAAAAGTGGTCGGTGATGCAAGATTCGAACTTGCGACTGAACTTGATAGTACCCAAACCAAAATTTGGCTAACGAGAAGTCAAAGTCAATAACGCTGTAGAATTAGTGTATATAGAGTTTAGCGTAAAGTTAAAAAGTGGTCGGTGATGCAAGATTCGAACTTGCGACTGAACTTGATAGCACCCAAACCAAAATTTGGCTAACGAGAAGTCAAAGTCAATAACGCTGTAGAATTAGTGTATATAGAGTTTAGCGTAAAGTTAAAAAGTGGTCGGTGATGCAAGATTCGAACTTGCGACTGAACTTGATAG
>NZ_JAUOPP010000028.1:0-56734 GCF_030547765.1 Colwellia sp. 6_MG-2023
AGATAACTTATTAAAACAGCCCGTTGATGATTCGTTTTGCCTGAACCCCTTGGAACTGGAGCGCATTGTAGAGATTTCTGACTGTACGTCAACACTTTTTTTCAATTAATCCTTAAATTTCTGTTATTTTTTAAGGACAGGGTTAACTATGATCATTAAAACATCAAAAACGATGTTTTTTAAACAACTTACCATATAAATCGCTTCGTCCAGTAAAGTACAACTTTGAATTAGTTTATCTGTACGGCTAAACAATCATCTCATTATTGAAGTAATAGCTTCACCAATGTTGATGATCACATCAATAGTTCGCTGCTTAGATAGCAACTATTATTAATTCAATATTAACCATAATAAATAAAAACTAAAGTTACCTAACTTGAACGCCGAATTAGAAAGCTTAGATTTTACATTAAAAATGGAAGCAATAGATTAAAGATATAAATAATGTACTTTCCATACTACTATCTATAATGCTAAAAAACTCTTTTCTCTATGTTGAGAAATAGATAAGAGTAGCTACTATTATTTAATGAATAGTGTTGGGGATAAAAAAAGTTATTAGATAAGATTTTTAATCACCCTAGGTAAAATCTTCAGGTAGTGACGCTTACTAATGTAGCTTTAATAAAATGCTTTACGATAGCGATCTTATCTTTTACTTACTTTCATCAATATTTGATTAAGTCCGGTAAAGCACCTTGATAACATGCCAACCAAATTTAGTTTTAACTAAATGTGGCTCTAATATTGCTCCACTGAACGCAACTTTATCAAACTGCGGCACCATTTGACCTCGTTTAAATTCACCTAAATCACCACCCTTCTTACCTGATGGGCATGATGAATGCTTTTTAGCTAGCGTTTGAAACTTAGCACCTTTACCTAACTGCTTAATAATATCTTCTGCAAGCTCTTTGTGCTTAACTAATATATGAAGTGCGTGTGCTGTAGCTGCCATAAGAAACCATCCTAATATTACTGATAACTCAACCTAGATTGAACACATAAATAAATCCTTTGTAAAGATCTTATATCAGTTCAGAGCTAATCTAGATAACTGCTATTTTTTTGACATAAAAAAACCCCGACTCTTACGAATCAGGGCTTTATAATGGTGGTACCAGCGGTCGGACTCGAACCGACACGTCTTGCGACAGGGGATTTTGAATCCCCCATGTATACCAATTTCATCACGCTGGCAAAGGCTTTACGCCCGTTTTGCAATTTGCAAAGAAGTCATTTTTATTTTAAAAACTGATTTCTTTATAAACTAGTGTCTAACTACCGAACTACTCTATTACTACATATTCTTCGATAACTTGAAGAGGTGGCATTATACGAGATATCCTTGTGTGTGCAATAGTTTTTCTTAACTCAGTGGCTATTTGCTGTTTATTTATTCGATTATGAATCAGGATGATAAGCTTTAAGGAATAGATCAACGGCTTTATCAACTTGTTGTTGAATGTTTTCGTCTGTTATCTCCTTATTAGGCAATAACAAAGCTTTAAAATGTAATCGGCCCTTCACCATTTCCATAAGGATTTGTGTAGCAAATAACGGGTCATCTATTGATATGACATTTTCTCTATCCAACTGTACTAAATAATCAGTTAGTGGCTTCATTCCTTTAAGCGGACCTTTTTCATAAACCAGTACTCCTATTCCAGGTAATTTAGGAACGACTTGAAGCACTAAACGATAAAGTGAAACAATAGTATCTGACACAATTCCTTTAACAAAGCGAAAACACATTTCCCTAAGTGCATCTCTAGGTGCTAATTGAATCAATTTAATAGATGCAACACTGGCAGTATGAATAAGAACTTGCTGCTGTATTACCGATGTCAGCAGACCCTGTTTATTACCAAACTCATTATATATGGATCGACGCGATCCCCCTGCCTCGGCAATAATCATTTCAAGCGATGTTTGAGCATAACCATGCTTTAAAAAGAGTCTTTTTGCCGCATCAAGTATTAACTCTCCACGCGAGCTTAAGTCATTTAAAATTAATTCTTCGTTATAGGCCATATTCAAATCTTATTTCACTCTTGTTTAACTATCGTTTGACATTGGTACTACATAGTACCAAAATGTAGATAATTTAACAGTATCAATTTACTTTTAACATATACTACCCTATACAAATGAATAAATTTCATTATTGGAATCATTATGAGACTATTATTAACGCTCCTTTTAACTACATTTTTATTTAGCTGTAGTGAGGAAAAAATCATAACTGAAAAAGCTATTAGACCAATTGCTTGGGAAAAGGTTAGCGAATCGACTTTGCAACAGTTGCGTACTTTGTCTGGCATTGTCGCTCCCGTTGAGTCAACAAGCTTAAGCTTTGAAGTAATGGGAAAGGTGGAAAGCGTTGAAGTAAAGCTTGGCGATACCGTTAAAAAAGGTCAGGTGTTGGCACAACTAAATCACCGCAGCCTTACACTCTCTGTAAAATCGGCTAAAGCACAACTCGATAAAGCAAACTCTGATCAAGTTGAAGCTAAAAACAGTTTTACTCGCTACAGCCAGTTAATTAAAAACGGTTTGGTATCTCAATCTGGATTTGATAACGCAAAAGCTAATTATGAATCGAGCGAAAGCGCGGTAGGTGTTGCTCAGGCACAATTAGATATAGCTCAAAAAAATCTACAAGATGGAACATTACTTTCTCCCTATAACGGTATAATAACAAAACGCTTAATTGAACCATCACAGCAAATCAGCTCTGGGCAACCCGCTTTTGAAATTGAAGGTAAGCATGGTTTGGAAGTACATGTCATGGTACCTGAAACCTTGATCAAAGAATTACAGCACAACAGCATGATACCAGTACGGTTTCCAGTATTACCCCAAACTAAAATGTTAGGTCGAGTTACAGAAATAGGAACCAGAGCAGAAGCAGCGAATGCTTTTCCTATCACAGTTGTCTTACAGGAAGAAAACCCATCATTAAGAGCAGGAATGACAGCTGAAGTAGATTTTACTTTTGAGGATGAAGGAGATAAGGGATACCAAGGAGTTGCTATCAGCGTGCCATTTAGTGCAATACGAGCAGGTCTGAATCAAAAAAGTTATGTATTTATCTACGACCCGGCGACACAATCGGTTAAACAAAGCGAAGTTAAAACTGAAAATATACGTAACAACATTGCCTTTATTTCCTCTGGTTTAAAAAGTGGTGAGATCATTGCTATTGCTGGTGTCGCATTCTTACGAGACGGCCAAAAGGTAACACTTCTAGATAACACTACACAGCGCTTTAATTAAGAACCAACATAATGAATATCACTCATATAGCTTTTAAGTATCGTAAAACTGTATTTTTTATTCTTACATTATTATTAATTAATGGTGTATTTGCCTATTTTACCTTACCTGCACAAGAAGACCCAACTATAACGATAAGAGAATCTGTTATTTCAACTTCTTTTCCTGGGATGGCACCTGAACGTGTAGAGCAGTTAATAACCAAGAAACTTGAAGAAGAAATTAGAAAAGTACCTGAAGTTAAAGAAATAAGATCGCTTTCAACTACGGGAAACTCAACTATTCATGTCAAAATTCATGATCGGTATTTTAATCTTGATGATATCTGGCAGGATGTTCGTAATAAAGCCGTAACCGCTCATACCAAAATGCCTTCAGGTACTAGCACCCCTTATGTAAATACAGAATTTGGTGATGTTTCAGTGGTAACACTAGCTTTAACTGCTGATGGTTTCGACATGAGTGCTATGTATGATATTGCACAGCATATTCGTGATACCTTATATAGCGTTGAAGGAACAAAGAAAATTGAAATTTTAGGCCATTTAGAAGAGCGTATTTTTCTAGAGGCATCAAATGCAAGATTATCGCAACTCGGTATTTCTCCTCAAGCGCTGATCAATGAATTACAAAAACAAAACATTATCCGCTCTGGTGGTGAAGTCGATACAGGTAAAAAGAGTTTCATCATAGAACCATCAGGAAATTTTGGTAGTGTCCCTGATATCGCCAATACTTATATAAATATACCTAACACCGAAGATTTTATTGCGTTAAAAGATGTGGTTAGTATTAAACGAGACTATATCGATCCACCGGACAAATTAGCTTATTACAACGGTAAACCCGCTATCTATTTTGCAATTTCTATGTTGCCTCAATACAACATTTTAGAATTTGCGCCACGTATAAAAACCAATATTAATAAAGTAATTGCTAGTCTACCTATCGGTTACCAACTTGATATTGCTACCTATCAAGCTGAGCAGGTAGAAAAAACAGTACAAGGCGTCTCAATTAACGTACTACAAACACTCGCTATTGTCTTAGTCGTAGTTGTACTATTTTTAGGCTTAAGAACTGGCTTAATTGTCGGGGCTATTGTTCCATTTGTTATGTTAACAACCTTATCAATAATGCTATTTTTTGATATGAAATTAGAGCGTATGAGTTTAGCGACTTTAATCATATCATTAGGTTTATTGGTTGATAACGGTATTGTTATTGCTGAAGATTTTAAGCGAAGAATTGAAGATGGTATTAGTCGTTTCGATGCCATGTTACAAGGTTGTAAAGAGCTCGCCATTCCATTATTAAGCTCCTCTATCACAACAATTTTATTTTTCTTACCATTGATGTTAGCTGAACATGTCGCAGGTGAATTTACTCGTTCAATCTCGCTCGTCATTTTGATTACCTTAATGACAAGCTGGATACTGGCTTTATGTGTCACGCCTATTCTTTGTTACTATTTTATAAAACCGTCGAAAGCCGAAATAGAAAACAGTTTGGTGAAAGGCAAGTTATCCACCATGTATGAAGGTTTTTTGCATTCCGTATTAAAACACAGGCTAATCTTTATTAGCATAATATTAATTTTATTTGTTGGCGCAATTGGTTCAATGAAATTTGTTGCCAAACAATTCTTTCCAGAGTCTGATCGTACGCAAATATTAATGTACATTGATTTACCTAACGGTACTTCTTCACGTGAAACTAATCGCCAAATGAAAGACATATTTACCTGGTTAGATAACAAAGAAAAATTTGCTTTTATTGAAAATTATTCTGGCTACGTAGGCTTCAATGGACCACGTTTTGTATTATCACTTAACCCTGAAGATCCAGCTCAAAATAAAGGTTTTATTGTGCTTAATGTAGTTGAAGGTACAGACGTAGCCAAAAGAGTATCAGAATTAGGAACACAGCTTGAAGCCAAGTTCCCCAATATTTCTGCTCGCGTGAAAAAAATGTTCTTAGGCCCATCTGATGCAAAGACAATAAAAATTCAAGTTAAAGGCCCAGACAAAAACGTTATTTATCAAAAAGCACAACAAATTATGGACTTGCTCCATCAAGTTCCTAATACTATTAACATACGTAACGATTGGGAAAACTTGATTGTTAAAATAGATGTTAAAATTGATCAACATCGAGCCAAAAGAGCAAGTTTAACATCATCTGAAATAGCCGACGCCTTACAAACATATTTTTCAGGGGCGCAAATAACAGAATATAGGGAAGGTGATGAAATTATCCCTATCATTTTACGCGCGCAAGAAAGTGAACGTAATAACTTAGACAAACTACGCACACTTAATGTCTATTCTGAAAAAACAGGAAAAGCGATCCCGTTATTCCAAGTAGCAACATTTGTACCTGTAAATCAATTTTCTGTTATACACCATGAAGATATGTTTCGTACTATTAGCATTGAAGCACGTAATACGGGTATGGCAGCAGAAGATCTACAAAAAGTTATAGATAAAAAAATTCAACTGTTAGCAGCTGACTTACCCGTTAATCACGAAATATTCTACGGTGGTGCAATTAAAGAATCTAAAGCGGCCCAAAAAGCATTAAGTGCTAGTATGCCAATGGTGATTGGTTTTATATTAATACTACTTGTTGCTCAATTTAACTCCTTTAGAAAAGCAGCGATAATTACCTTAACCATGCCGCTCTCTTTTATTGGTGCTGTAATTGGTTTATTAGTGATGCAAGCACCGTTTGGTTTTATGGTTACTTTAGGATTATATAGCTTGGCTGGTATTATCATTAACAATGCTATCGTACTCATTGATCGCATTAACATTGAAGTTCAAAGTGGTAAAACGCAATACCAAGCTTTAGTGGATGCTTGCTTAACGCGATTACGACCTATTGCAATGACAACAATTACAACAGTAATGGGCTTACTACCATTAATTATCAGTAAAGACCCATTGTTCTATGGTATGGCTAATGTTATTGCTTTTGGGTTAGGTATTGGTACCATATTAACACTTGCTGTTGTGCCTGTACTTTATTCTACATTTTATAAGGTTAAGGCTGAATCCTAAACGAACTTAAAATAGTGAAGGTGAATGCCATTTGCAGGTATTCACTTAGCTTAATTTTCACGATTACACACTACTTACTTAAACTCTTGTAGTGTCTTTGATAGACTACGCTTTTGTTAAGCTACCAATCGTATTTTGAGCACTTTGTATGACTTCAACTGATGTAAATGAATTTCCTCGCGCTGGATTCCGTCGCCGCTTTGGCTCTTGGATTTATGATCTACTTATTGCTATTGCCGTTTATATGCTTGCCGGTGCAATATCCTTTTTTATTTTTAACTTATGTATTAGGTATGGGCTTATCGATATGCAAGGCTTCGAGCACTCAATAGATTTACAGCGTTCTTCATTGCTTTTTAGTGTATTAATCTATGGTTGGAATATTGCCTGGGTAAGCTTTTTCTTTGTGTTTTTTTGGTCAAGAACAGGCCAAACATTAGGTATGAAGGCATGGCGTTTACGTGTACAAAATCAAGATGGTACACGTATTACTGAAATGACAGGAATAAAACGTTTACTCCCTACTCTGCTTGGCTTAGGGAATTTAACCGTAATATTTGATCGTAAAAATAAGCTCAGCTTACAAGATAGACTCACTAACACGGAAGTGGTTGTTTTGTCATTAGAAGCGAATAAAGGCAGACTATGAGAGCTCACCAGCTTTTATAACAAGAAAGCAGGATCAATTTTTATATAGCTATTTTAGATTCGGCTGTTCAAGGTGAGCTTTAAATATATCATTTTATTATGTTGGTTTTTTATTCATAAAATACCAAGCCAACATAATAAAAATGATACTTGGTGAAACAGCACCTATTAATGGTGGGAATTGGTACACCAAGCTTAATGAGCCTAATACTTCATTACAAACAAAGAAGATAATACCAGTAATAACCCCCATCATAATACGCGCGCCCATAGAAACAGAGCGTAGCGGTCCAAAAATAAATGACAAAGCAACTAATAGCATTACCGCAACCGTTGCAGGTTGCACCAGTTTCCGCCAAAACGCTAATTGATATCGGCTAGGATCTTGTTCATTCGCTTCTAAATAATCTAAATAATCCACTAAGCCTCGTATCGATAAGGATTCAGGTGTTACGGTTACCACGCCTAACTTTTTAGGTGTTAATGAAGATTCCCATACTTGTTTGTCTATATTACTACTACTAATTTTTTGCTCGTTTAATTGTGTATTTACCACGTTTGATAATAACCAGGCTTCATCTTTATATACTGCCGACTCTGCACTTAACCAACTATCTAATTTGAGGTCATCATTAAAACGATAGACTTGTACTTTCTTTAACTGTCCTTGCTCTAACACTTCGCCAATATTAACAAAATAATCGCCATCTTTAGCCCACACTCCATTTTTAGCTGAGATTAAACTCCCACCGGATATAGCCTGAGCCCGAATTTCTCTTGCTGTTGCTTCTCCTTCAGGCGCTAACCATTCTCCCACAGCCATAGAAACAAAAATAAGTAAAATTGCCGTTTTCATTACCGATTTAATAATATCTAAACGTGATAAGCCAGCTGCTTGCATGACTACCAGCTCACTATTACTCGCTAACATACCAATGCCAATTAATCCGCCAATTAATGCTGACATGGGAAAAAAGACTTCTATATCTCGAGGAACAGAATAGAGTACATAAAGTGCAGCATGCGATAAATCATAATTACCTCGTCCCACAGCACGCATTTGTTCAACAAACTTTATAATACCGCTAACACTAACAAAAACGGCCAAGGTTAAAAAAGTAGTGGATGCGACAATACGCCCAATATAAACATCTAATATTTTCATTAGATCTGGCCTCGAACATTATTACGCTTAAAACTAGGCAGTTTTGCTTTAATCTTTCTGCCGCTACTACGCTCTTTCATTAAAAGAATAATACCTAAAAATAAAGCACTAATATGAATAGGCCAAAGACCAACAGCTGAGGGTAGCGCCTGTCGCTCTACCCCAGATTTCATTGCCGTTAATAATAAAAAATATCCTAAAAATAACATTAATGCCGGCAACATTTTAGCAAATTTACCTTGTCTAGGGTTAACAACACTAAGAGGCACAGCAATAAAGGTTAAAATAATGCATGCAAGCGGAAAAGCGATACGCCATTGTATGGTTGCACTATACTCAGCTGCAGTCTTAACGTCTGTTGAATTAAATAATTGTTGTGTAGGTAAAGCACTCAGCTTACGATGTTTTTGTTCTACTTCTTGATCTTGAATTTGTATATAGTATTTATCAAACGTAACTGCCTGAAAGACCCCGTTAGTTGCATCTTTGTGATAACGCATACCTTCGGTTAGTACTAAGCGTTGAGATCCTGAATCTTCCTCAAGCACTTGTCCTTTTTTTGCATAAACCAAACTAGAATTAATAATACTCTCTTCTGGATGATTTACGTTAGGCAATTGAGCTACAAATACTTTATCAAAACTATTGTCATTGCGATTCTTACCATGAATAAAAACAACCGCTTTTTCATTACCAGTTTTTTGAAAACGTCCGGCAATTAAAGAGCTCAAGCCCGAATCTGCGGCTAACTCGTCTGTTACTTGGTATTGATACTCTGATGCCATAGGGGCTAAATATAAAGTAAATATACCGGTAAAAATAGCAGTAACAAAAGCAAGCACTAAAGTCACTCGTACAACGTACCACTCACTCACTCCACAAGAATGTAGTACGGTCATTTCGTTATCCGCATAAATGCGGCCATACGCCAATAAAATACCTAAAAATAAACTTAAAGGCAGCATCATACCTGCCAAATCAGGAACTTTAAGTGCAATAAATGTCATCACCATTTGCCCAGGAATACTACCTTCTGAGGCGTCACCTAAGACACGAACAAATTTTTGACTGATAAAAATGGTCATCAACACAAAAAATACTGCTAGCTGCGTTTTTGCCACTTCTTTTAATAAATAACGAAAAATGATCACAAAAAGATCCCATTAAAACTGTGTTTTTTCTGACAATCGACAAGTTTTTCTAGTAAACTTGCCGTTTTCATAACTAAACTATATAGTCGACATATAAAATTAATTGATATATGTAGCTATAATTATAGCCCTTAGCACTATCACTTGAATAGTTAAGAGTGCAATTTTTTACTAGTTTTAGCAAGAGATACCCTCATTAAACGTAAAAGGAGAACTTCATGGAGTTCGGTATAAAAAGCGGTAGCCCAGAAAAGCAACGTAGTGCCTGTATTGTTGTTGGTGTGTTTGAGCCTCGTCGTCTTAGTTCAACAGCAGAACAACTTGATGAAATAAGTGAAGGCTATATAAGCAATCTTTTGCGTAAAGGTGATTTAGAAGGTAAGTCAGGACAGATGTTATTATTACATCATGTACCTAATATTCTTAGTGAACGTGTTTTATTGGTTGGTTGTGGTAAAGAACGTGAATTAGACGAACGTCAATATCGCCAAATAATCAAAAAAACGATTAATACACTAAATGAAACAGGTTCAATGGAAGCAGTATGTTTCTTATCTGAACTTCATGTTAAAGGTCGTGATACTTACTGGAAAATTCGCCAAGCGGTAGAAGCAACCCAAGATGGTTTATACAGTTTCAATAGTTTAAAAACTCATAAAGAAGAGCCTCGTAGACCTTTACGTAAAGTAGTATTTAACGTACCTACACGTCGAGAGCTACCAATTGGTGAGCGCGCTATTAGCCACGCATTAGCAATTGCTGAAGGTATTACAACCTGTAAAAATGTTGCCAATATGCCACCTAACATTTGTAATCCGGCATATTTAGCAGAGCAAGCCAAAATTTTAGCCAATGATTACGATAAAGTATCTACCACAATTGTTGGCGAACAAGAAATGGAAGAGCTTGGAATGGGGTCATACTTAGCCGTAGGCCGAGGTTCTGTAAATGAATCCTTAATGAGCATCATGACTTATAAAGGAATAGATGATGATTCAAAACCACTTGTATTAGTTGGCAAAGGCCTTACTTTTGATAGTGGTGGTATTTCATTAAAGCCTGGTGCTGGCATGGACGAAATGAAATATGATATGGGCGGTGCTGCAGGTGTTTTAGGTGCTATGCATGCCTTAGCCGAGTTGAATTTACCAATTAATGTTATCGGTATTTTAGCGGGCTGTGAAAACATGCCAAGCAGTAATGCTTATCGTCCAGGTGATATTCTAACAACAATGTCAGGACAAACAGTAGAAGTATTAAACACCGATGCTGAAGGTCGTTTAGTTTTATGTGATGCTTTAACCTATGTTGAGCGTTTCGATCCTGAAGCGGTAATTGATGTTGCTACATTAACAGGTGCCTGTGTTGTTGCCTTAGGTAAACATGCAACAGGTTTGTTAAGCTCTCATAACCCACTTGCTCATGAGCTATTAAATGCCTCAGAACAAAGTGGTGATAGAGCATGGCGTTTACCTTTATGGGACGATTATCAAGAACAACTTGAAAGTCCATTTGCTGATATGGCAAATATTGGTGGTAAAGAAGCAGGTACTATTACCGCCGCTTGTTTCTTAGCGCGCTTCACTAAAAAATATAACTGGGCTCATTTAGATATTGCTGGAACTGCATGGCGCAGTGGCGGTAAAGATAAAGGCTCAACAGGCCGTCCTGTTAGCATGTTAACGCAATTTATGCTTAACCGTGCAGGTCAAGAAGTGGACGAGTAGTTTCGTTTAAATTAGGCAAATACCATGCAAACACAGGTTATGTTTTACCTTCTCAATGACGAGAAGACTGACAATAATGATAAAGATGCTGAAACAACAGATAAAAGTTCAGCACTTTATCATGCCTGTTTACAAGCAAGCCATTTTTATCGTCAAAACCAGCGGGTATTTATTTATACACAAGATAAAGAGCAAGCTGAGCAAATTGATGAATTATTATGGGCATTTGACACTGATAGTTTTGTGCCTCATAACTTGGCGGGAGAAGGACCAAAACAAGGTGCTATGGTAGAAATTAGCGATCAACCGTTACGTGGTCGCCGCCCTGTTTTAATCAACTTAACCGAAACTATGCCTACATTTGCAAATCAATTTCAATTTATTGTTGATTTTGTCCCTAGCGATGAAATCTTAAAACAAAAAGCCCGTGAGCGTTTTAAAACGTGTCGACAATGGGGCTTTCAAGTAAACAATCAAGTAGTGGCACAGCCACAATAATATAGGTTGCACCTTAAATTCTGTAAAGTCTTAATTCAACTTACCATTAACAACTTTTTATACCGGAACAATGATGGAAAAAACATTCAACCCAACCGACATTGAACAATCTTTATATACCAGCTGGGAAGAGCAAGGTTACTTTAGCCCAACAGGTGAAGGCGATAGCTATAGCATTGCCATTCCGCCGCCTAATGTCACCGGCTCTTTACATATGGGACATGCTTTTCAACAAACCATCATGGATACTTTAATTCGATACCAACGTATGCAAGGTAAAAATACCTTATGGCAAACAGGTTGTGATCATGCTGGTATTGCTACTCAAATGGTTGTTGAACGTAAGATTGCTGCTGAAGAAGATAAAACACGCCACGACTATGGCCGTGAAGGCTTTATCGATAAGATTTGGGAATGGAAAAACGAATCTGGTGGCACTATAGGCAAGCAAATGCGTCGTTTAGGTAACTCTATCGATTGGTCACGTGAACGCTTTACCATGGATGATGGTATGTCTGAAGCAGTTCAAGAAGTGTTTGTACGCTTGTTTGAAGACGATCTTATTTATCGTGGTAAACGCTTAGTTAATTGGGATCCAAAATTCCATACCGCAATTTCAGATTTAGAAGTAGAAAACAAAGACAAAAAAGGCCACATGTGGCATTTACGTTACCCACTTGCTGATGGCCAAAAAACGGCAGAGGGTCTTGATTATTTAGTGGTAGCAACAACGCGTCCAGAAACCATGTTAGGCGATACCGGTGTTGCGGTTAACCCTGAAGATCCACGTTATAAAGACCTAATTGGCAAACAAGTATTACTACCATTAGTGAATCGTTTAATTCCTATTGTGGGTGATGAACATGCTGATATGGACAAAGGCACGGGTTGTGTAAAAATCACACCTGCTCATGACTTTAACGATAATGAAGTCGGTAAACGTCATGCGCTACCTCAAATCAATATTTTTAATAAAGATGCTGCAGTGTTAGCAACAGCTGAGGTTTACGACACTAAAGGCGAAGTATCGAATGCTTATGATGGTGCACTACCTGCAGAATTCGCAGGTATGGATCGCTTTGTCGCGCGCAAAGCTATCGTAGCTAAATTTGATGAATTAGGTTTATTGGTTGAAGTGAAAGACCATGATTTAGTTGCGCCATACGGCGATCGCTCAGGTGTTATCATTGAACCTCTTTTAACTGATCAATGGTACGTACGTGTTGAGAAATTAGCAGGTCCTGCCGTGGATGCAGTGAAAGACGGTCAAATTGAATTTGTTCCTAAACAATACGAAAATATGTACTTTGCTTGGATGAACAATATTCAAGATTGGTGTATTTCACGTCAACTTTGGTGGGGACACAGAATTCCAGCTTGGTATGACGAAAGCGGCAAAGTTTACGTTGGTCGTACCGAAGCTGAAGTACGCGCTAATAACAACATTAGCGATGATATAAAATTAAGCCAAGATGATGATGTACTTGATACTTGGTTCTCATCTGCACTTTGGACATTCTCAACGTTAGGATGGCCAAAAGAGACCGATGATCTAAAAACGTTTCACCCTACTGATGTACTAGTAACAGGTTTTGACATTATTTTCTTCTGGGTTGCTCGCATGATCATGATGACGATGCATTTCAATAAAGATGAAAATGGTAAATCACAAATACCTTTCAAAAAAGTATACATGACCGGCCTTATTCGCGATGAAAATGGCGATAAAATGAGTAAATCAAAAGGTAACGTAGTTGATCCATTAGATATGATTGACGGTATTTCACTTGAAGATTTATTACAAAAACGTACTGGCAATATGATGCAGCCTAAGTTGGCCGCTAAAATAGAAAAATTAACCCGCAAAGAATACCCAAATGGTATTGAAGCACACGGGACTGATGCTTTACGTTTCACTTTAACATCGGTTGCGACTACGGGGCGTGATATTAGCTGGGATATGAAACGCTTAGAAGGTTACCGTAACTTTACTAATAAGTTATGGAATGCTAGTCGTTATGTAATGATGAACACTGAAGAATTTGATTGTGGAGCAAATGGCGGCGAAATGGAATTGTCTCTTGCTGACCGTTGGATCATAGGACAGTTTGAGCAAACAGTAAAAACGGTTCATGAAGCTTTTGATACTTACCGTTTTGATCTTGCTTCACAAGCTTTATATGAGTTCACTTGGAATCAATTCTGTGACTGGTATTTAGAATTAACTAAACCTATTTTATTCAAAGGTAATGAAGTACAACAACGTGGTACTCGCCATACATTAGTCAACATTTTAGAGGCATTGCTACGTTTAATGCACCCTATTATGCCGTTTATTACTGAAACTATTTGGCAGCGCGTTCAGCCATTAAGTGGTTTTGCTAAAAAAGGTGATTCAATTATGATTCAGGCATTTCCTGAATTTGACGCCAGCAAATGTGATCAACAATCAATTGACGATCTAGAGTGGGTTAAACAATTTATTATTGCCATTCGTAATATTCGTGGCGAAATGGATATTTCACCTAGTAAAGAGCTACCAGTATTACTTAAAAACGTAAACGAGAACGATAAACGTCGCTTAAATGAAAATGAACAATTCTTAAGCTCGCTGGCAAAACTTGAAAGTATTACTGTGTTAGCAGAAAGTGAACAAGGCCCTGCTTGTGCTTCAGCTGTCGTTGGTGATTTATCTGTTCTTATACCAATGGCTGGTTTAATTAACAAAGAAGCCGAGATTGCTCGTTTAGATAAAGCCATTGATAAACTAGATAAAGAAGCAACTCGAGTGCGTGGCAAACTGGGTAATGAAAATTTTGTTAGCAAAGCTCCACCTGCGGTTATCGCCAAAGAAGAAGCAAAACTAGCTGAAGCTGAATCTACCCTTGCAAAAATGCAAGAGCAAAAAGCTCAAATAGCAGCACTATAATTTAGTAAAAGAGTAATTTCCGCCTACGAAAAACACCGTAGAGTAGGCGGAAATTAAAAATATTCAAATTAATTTTTTAAATATCATTACATTAAAAAACAACAACTTACGAATAAAAACCTTCTTAAGTCCTTTTATTTTCATAAAAAATTGAACTATTTGAGCTTTTTATAAAGCAAATTAAAAACAACTGTGCTATGCTGCAATTGCGTTGAGTTTTTGTGTTGCGGATGAAGGTTGATACTAACTTTTGTTTTAGATTTACCAAGTACTTAGGTACTTGTTTATTCTTAACAAATGGATTTTAGGCAATGCAAACTGGTTGTTTGTTCCAAATACTTTTTGTTACGAATATGGTTTGTTTCCTTCCTCTGCCTGTACTACTTATGGTAGAGGGCATTTACTCGGGTAAAAACGGTGTTATTTTTTTTGAGAATTATCTCTTCAAGAAAGCACCACATTAATATTATTTATGACTACGGGAAAATGTAAGTATGTCTGATTCAGTTACTGGTAAAGTTAAATTTTTCAACGAAACTAAAGGTTTCGGTTTTATAGAACAAGAAAATGGTCCTGACGTGTTTGTTCACTTCAGCGCTATCTCTGGAGACGGTTTCCGTACTCTAGCTGACGGTCAAGCGGTAACGTTCACTGTTAAACAAGGTCAAAAAGGCCCTGAAGCAGAAAACGTTCTAGCTGTATAATTTATAGCTATGTAGACCTTCTCATTTGAGAATCTAATTCTGTAAAAAGCGAAGTATTAACATCTGTTAATCTTCGCTTTTTTGTTTCTGCTGATTTATGTTATTGCTTCAATATAGTTTACAGATCCAATATATTAGCAATGATTAGCCGATTCAAACTTACTTCGCTTTCTTCCCTTGCTATACTCTGCTACTAACCCCTACCTTATTTTATAACGTCCTTTGATTAGTAAATCCAACGTCCAAACAAAACCTGTGATACAAAACATTAATGTTAATATTGAAAATAGTATTATTTGCCAATTATTAAAACTGCCTAATGTTCCATAATCCATAAAATGTAGCATAAAGAAAAAGTCAGCAAAGCGCTTATCATCATTACTATGCCCAACGACTCTCCCTGAACTAGCATCTATATAAACACTGGTATATAACTCATCATCAAAGTTAACTCGCCAGACAATGTTTTTTTCTTTTGGAAAATCATCAATAGGCGGTGATATCCTCTCAGTTACACCTATATTTCCCCTACCACTATAAGTGCTAATAGCTAACGTTTGCGCCATTATTTTATCAATAGTTTTCATTTCACCTGTATACGCATTAACTAATGAATGTTCATTATAAAAATGTTGATACAAACCCAAATAATGATTAAGTAGATAATAAGGTTGATCAATTAATTGAATCAATTTTATTGAATTTACCGGCTTTTGAGGCTGTTCTTTATTGAATTGGCTAAGAATATAACTTGGCTCTAATAGGCGCTTATGGTCTATCTTCTTTACCGCTAAATTGCTGACTAGATTCTCATTTCCTTTAGCTTTAGTAGAATCCATCAAATTAAAAAACAAACCGCTACCAAGCCAAATAAATAACTGTATAGCAACAAGAACAGAGAGCCATTTGTGTAGGCATTTAACTAATTTCATACACTCTCCTTTACAATTTTCTTTTTATTGCTATTTCGTTTGAATACGTAAAAATAAGTGAGTATTAAACCAAACAAGCTAGCGACTAACGATAAGACAATAAAAACAAATAACAGCTTATTACTGGCATCTTCTTCCACATAATCCATCACATGAAAACTAAACATCCAATCAAATATCCGCCAAAAGAGATGTCTTTTTGTGACTATCTCTCCTGTTAGCGTACTAATATATAGGCTTGGATTAGAAAAACCCTCAAAATCAACTCGCCACACAGGTAAATGCCTAGCGCTTAATTCAAAAGGAGGATTTTCTGTAATCAAACTCACCTGTTTGATCGCTGTATCTGGCTGTATGTATGAATATTTGGCGATGCCTACGGCATAATTTTCATTAATAGGCGAAAGTAAGCTCCCAGTATCAGCATTGAGTAGATGCTTGCCTTTATCGTTACTAAAACGATAAACAGCATTCCCCTGTAAGTTTGTTAGCTCTACATTTTTCGCATTAGGATAATGCCTATAGAGCTTGGCAATAGAATAATTAATTTGAGACTTATTCAACACCCCTGGCTCATTAACAATCAAGCTATCACCATGAATATAATCAAGATCAAAAATCACCATGAAGGCACCAGATACTGACCAAACAACAAATTGAAAGCCAACAAACAGCATTAACCATTTATGATATTTTCTGCTATTCCGATACCATGACATGAGATTCTTCCTTCAATATTATTCATTAAAACTAAATTAAAAGTTCACGTTCAGTTTTAAATAACCACGTCGACCGAGCAAATCATAAGTCATCACATCGGTATTAGCATCATTCCAAGAAGTTAAGAAAGGCGCGCTCTTATCAAAGAGATTATCAATACCCGCTGATAAACTAAAGTTATTATTCACCTGATAACTTGCTTGAACATCATGATAAGTAATACTCGGTACTGAGCTCCCAATAGGACCTCCACCATTAACATCATCAGCACCACCAATATACCTAATAGCATAATGAGTAGCCCAAGATTGAGCTTCTAAGGTAAAACCTAAATTACCACGCCATTTTGTATAACTACCTTGATCTTCGGTTATTTTACCCAGAAGGTCGTTAATAGCCTGCCCTGGTAAAGGTGTATTTTCGTGAGCTAATAAACGAGTTGCTTCAAGTTCAATTTTAGTATTGAAACCATTAATTTCCCCATTATGCTGTACGTTAAAATCTACACCGCTAACTTTTTCTTGTGCAGCATTCACTGGTCTTTGATTTAGCGAGATAACTTGATTTGTTACGCTATGGCGTGAAAAACTATCACAATATTCACTATAGGCACTGGGGTCGGTGTAACACAGTTTCAGTACATCTGAGCCATTCACGGCAGTAATAGCATCACCGATTTCGATATTAAAATAATCAACTGTTGCAGATAAACCTTCAAGAAAGCTTGCTTGCCATACAATGCCTAAAGTCAGTGTATCAGCAGACTCAGGGCTAACATCAGGGTTTCCGCCAACGGCTGTCAATACAGTAGTACCGTCTTGTTCAAAGTTAGCAGGAACGCCAGCCGCTAAACAATTAGTAGCAATAGCACCTGTTGCGCCTTCACAAGGGTCAATAGTTCTTAAATTTTCTGAATTAGTGCCGCCAAATTGCTCTGTTAGCATAGGTATTCTAAAAGCAGTAGATTTAACACCACGTACCATTAGATTATCAAAAATTTGCCATGTTAAACCAAGTTTGTATGTCGTTTTATCGCCAAACGTACTGTAATCAGCATAGCGGCTAGCCACTTCGGCGTGTAGCGATTTCATCAAAGGTAGGTCAGAAAGCAGCGGGATAGAAAACTCCACAAAAGCCTCTGTTACATTAAAATCACCATCAATAGTGTCTTCGCCACCATTACTTAATACTGTTGAGTCAGGATTACGCCAGCCACTTTCATACCTATGCTCAATCCCTGTTGCAAAAGCTAAAGTTCCGGCAGGTAGCTCTGTTAAATCACCACCTAAGTTAAAAGTGAAAGATCGCATTTCATTGCCGCCATTTCCTTCTCTTCGATATTTAACATAGTCAATCACTTCTTGGCTCAACTCATCTACACCAAACCAATCACCACACGGAATACTTGCGCCCTCTTCATAGCTACATACATCTTCATTTAATGTATCTGCTGCTTTGGCGCTGTCTAAATCAAATGTCCAACCGTCATTACCCGTATTACGGCTATAGTTATACGCTGTATCCCAGTGCCAGTTATTGCTAAACTCGCCGTTTAATCCTAAAACTAAGCGAATAGTGTTAGTTTCTTGAAAGAAAAAAGGAGCACCAAATTCGGTATTCCGCCTGTTTGTTAACTCTAAACCTTGTCCTGTAGGGTTATAATCAAAGTCTTTAGAGACATAAATACTACTGAGGCTTCTTGGCGTAACAATTTGCTCTGACTGACGATTACTGTACATTGCTTCGGTGAATAAATTTACCTGCTCTGTTAACTGATAATTAACCGTTGCCGCTAGGTTAAGGCGCTGACTGGGACTGACTGCATTTAAATAAGGTATCCAAGTAAAAGCATGTTTTTGCGAATCGTATGCTTCATAAGCATTACCATCACCTTGTGTGTCTTGGTTGAATTGTACACTTTGACCATCGGCTAGTAATGCTCTGCCCCCTTCAGTGGTTGAGCTACCAAAACAAGAAAGTTCGCTTGTACCATCATCATGAACTATTTCTTCTTTAGCACAATCAATACGATCTGATTGCCTTACCGCTTCCGTATTGACATAGTTCGCACTTAAAATAAAATTACCACGATCAAAAGTAGAGCCAATATTTAAGTTGAACTCTTGGTGTTCTCCATCACCTTCATCACTAGCCCCTGCTTTTGCCATAAAGGTAACACCATCAATATCATCTTTAGTGATAATATTAACAACACCTGCAACGGCGTCGGCACCATAAATAGCAGAAGCGCCATCTTTTAGTATTTCAATACGTTTAATAATGCCAGTAGGAATAGTATTTAAGTCAGCAGAGCTATTAGCACCTGTGCCCCCATTAACCATACGACGGCCATTAAGTAAGACTAGAGTACGCTTTATTCCCATACCACGTAAGTTAACTTGTGCTGTGCCATAGCCACCACTAGTCCAATAGGCATTAGTCGCATTACCAGCAACTCCAGCAGAGAAAGACATGCGTTGTAATAAGTCTTCTACGTTAACAATACCGCTCAATGCAATTTGCTCTGCGGTAATAACGCTAAGCGGACTCGCCGTTTCAAGGTCAGCTCTTTTAATATGCGAGCCAGTCACCGTCATTTTTTCTATGTCGTCGTTATAGTCATCAGCATAAGATTGATTACAGTTAAACGCGACCAGCATAGCTGTAAATAATAGAGATTTTTTCATGGGAATCACCACTGTCAATAAAATTGATGTGATGATACCAATGAGAACGTATTATTGGGTGTGACATATTGCCGCATTTAGTGCATTGATAGCATAAATAAGCTTGTATTATTAAGAAGATACCTTATTCTCTTGAGCCGTAATTGCTTTTAAATGACTAATACGCCATAGGTAAAATAATGCAGGTAAAATTAATAGCGTTAAAATTACCGCGCTTAACATACCGCCAACCATAGGCGCTGCTATTCTACTCATTACTTCAGATCCTGTTCCTGTGCCATATAAAATAGGTAGTAAACCAACAATTATCGCTGCTGCTGTCATCATTACTGGGCGAACACGTAAACCTGCACCATGTAAAACAGCTTGCAGCACATCCGCTTTTGTCGTATCTATGTTACGTTCTTGATGATCATTAAGCATTTCTTTATAAGCTTGGTTGAGATAGACCAACATAATGACACCAATTTCAACAGCGACACCTGCTAAGGCAATAAAACCAACGCCAACAGCTACCGAAAAGTTAAAGCCCTCAAGGTACATTAACCAAATACTGCCTACCATTGCTAAAGGTAAAGTCCCCATGATCATCGCGACTTCAATCACATTTCTAAAGTTTAAATATAGTAAGATGATAATAATGAATAAGGTTAATGGCACAACGTAAGCTAACTTAGCTTTAGCGCGCTCCATATATTCATACTGGCCTGCCCATGCAATTGAATAACCTGCTGGAAGTTTTAGTTTATCTGCAACAACTTGCTGAGCAGCTTCAACATAAGTACCTATATCGACACCTTCTATATCAACAAACGACCAACCGTTTAAACGTGCATTTTCAGATTTGATCCCTGGCGGTCCATTTTCAATAAAGACATTAGCAACATCGCCTAATGAAATACGCTGCCCTGTAGCTGTAACAATAGGCAACAAAGATATTTGCTCTGGTGAATCACGATAATCTTGAGGATACCGTAAATTTACAGGATAACGCTCTAGCCCTTCAACCGTATTTGTGACATTAATACCGCCAATAGCTGTTGATATAACTTGCTGTATCTCCGCTATATTTAACCCATAACGTGCAGCCTTCGCACGTTGAATATCAATTTTCACATAACGTCCGCCAGCAACACGCTCTGAATAAACGGATGCCGTACCAGGTACATCTTTAAGAATAACTTCTAGCTGCTTCCCTATGTCTTGAATAACAGAAAGATCTGCCCCTGCCACTTTGATCCCAACAGGTGTTTTGATACCTGTGGCTAACATATCAATGCGAGTTTTTATCGGCATAACCCACGCATTAGTTACACCGGGTAACTTAACCAGTGCGTCTAACTCAGCTTTTAAACTTTCAGGAGTAACGCCAGCTCGCCATTGATCTTGCGGTTTAAACTGAATAAAGGTTTCAATCATAGTTAATGGTGCAGGATCGGTAGCGGTTTCTGCCCGTCCCATTTTACCAAATACCGTTTTAACTTCTGGTACTGTTTTGATCAATTTATCGGTTTGTTGTAATAGCTGTCGAGCTTGCCCGATAGATATTCCAGGATACGTTGTGGGCATATACATTAAATCGCCTTCATCGAGTGGTGGAATAAATTCACTGCCAATTTTATTTAGTGGATATATTCCAATAGCCAGTACAACTAAGGCTGCTAATAACGTGATTTTAGGAAAACGTAACACGATTTTTAAAGCTGGCATATAAAGATAGGTTAGAAATCTATTTACTGGATTTTTATGCTCAGGTAATACTTTGCCGCGAATAAAGTAGCCCATAAGAACAGGAACTAAAGTGATAGCCAATGCAGCAGAAGCAGCCATGGCATAAGTTTTAGTAAAAGCTAATGGCGCAAACATTCGCCCTTCTTGTGCTTCTAAGGTAAATACTGGGATAAAACTAACAGTAATGATCATCAAACTGAAAAATAATGCAGGACCCACCTCACTGGCTGAATCAATAACCACTTGCCAGCGGTTTTCATTGGTTAATTTTTGTCCTTGGGATGTTAGCTTTTCCATATGCTTATGCATGTTTTCTATCATGACGATCGCTCCATCTATCATGGCACCAATCGCAATCGCAATACCACCAAGCGACATAATGTTAGCGTTAAGCCCTTGAAAATGCATAACGATAAAAGCTGTTAAAATTCCCACAGGTAAACTTACAATAGCAACCAAAGATGAACGCACATGAAACAGAAAAACAATACAAACTAAAGCGACAACACCAAACTCTTCTAGCAGTTTGAAACCTAAGTTATTTACCGCACGTTCAATCAACGCTGAACGATCGTAAACAGGCACAATTTCAACGCCTTCAGGGAGACCTTTTTTAAGTTCTTCAAGTTTTGTTTTTACGCGATTAATTACTTGTTGAGCATTTTCACCAAAGCGCATAACCACAATACCGCCAACAGTTTCGCCTTCACCATTAAGTTCGGCAATACCTCGACGCATTTGTGGACCTGTGCCAATATCGGCGACATCTTTTAACAGCAAAGGTGTACCATTGTCGTTAACACCTAAGGGAATATTTTCTAGATCATCAATACTTTTTAAATAACCTGTAGCTCGCACCATGTATTCGGCTTCAGCCATCTCGATAACTGAAGCACCAATTTCTTGATTGCCTTGTTGAATAGCCCTTTGAATATGAGAAAGCGGAATACCAAAAGCGCGTAGCTTTTCAGGATCAACATTGACTTGATATTGTTTAACCATACCACCTAAAGCGGTAACTTCTGATACACCTGAAAGGGTTTGTAACTCATATTTTAAAAACCAATCTTGTAAACTACGTAGCTCGCTTAAATCGTGTTGCCCTGTTTTATCGATAAGGGCATATAAATAAACCCAGCCTACACCTGTGGCATCAGGGCCTAATTGAGATTTAGCATTACTGGGTAAATTAGGTACAACCTGACTTAAATATTCAAGTACCCGTGATCGAGCCCAATATAAGTCGGTATCTTCATCAAAAATCACATAAACATACGAATCACCGAAAAAAGAGTAACCTCGCACAGTAACAGCCCCTGGTACTGACAACATAGCGGTAGTCATAGGATAAGTGACTTGCTCTTCCACCACTTGAGGTGCTTGGCCTGGATAACTTGTTTTTATTATTACTTGCACATCAGACAAGTCTGGCAAGGCATCAATCGGCGTTTTATTAACAGAATATAACCCTGCAGCCACCAATAAACAGGTTGCTAGTAACACAAAAAAACGGTTCCCAACGGACCAACGAATTATAGAAGCAATCATAAATATAAACTCCTATATTAGTGGTGTGAATGATCAATGACAGACTTGTCATTAGGCATTAGGTCATCAGACATTTGCTGATCAAGCATTTCAGTATCAGATACATCAATGTCTATAACCTGATAACCTCCTGTTACTTTTTTACTTATTTTAACGCGAACATGTCGACCTTCTGTTAGCTGAGAAAAATCTACCGCATCTATCGCCGTAAAATCCATGGTCATTTCTGGCCAGCTCCATTCAGGGATAGGATCATGAATTAGGGTTAACATTCTATGATCAGCCATAGTGCTTTCTACTTGAGCGTTTACCCAAACGGATGATGGTTCATAAATTTCTTCTTCAATGTTTTCAGGTTCCATACGTTTAAAATCAGAAGTTTTACTTGATTCAGAATCCAATAAGAATTGAGCTGAACTTACAACATTCTCACCTTCAGCTAAGCCTTCTAATATTTCAACGCTGTTTTCATTATAGCGCCCGACCTTAACTTCAATAGACTTGTAGTTACCTTCGCCTAATGCAAGAACAACACGATTTTGTTTGCCTGTTTTGATCAGTGCTTCTTTCGGGATAAGTAGCGTACTTTCATTACCAGAGGTTTGAATGGTGATTTGTCCAAACATGTTAGGTTTAAGTTCGTTGTTGGTATTATCAAATCGTAAACGTGCAATTGCTGTTCTAGTTTTAGGGTTGATCATAGGGTGTATGTGATCGATTTTTCCTTGCCACTCTTTATTAGGTAAATAATCTAACGTCATCACAACATCATTCCCCATTGCTAATAATGAAGCTTGACGTTCGAATACTTCTGCTTTTACCCATACTTGGCTCAAATCGATAATTGATAACATCATGGTTTCAGGTTTAACAAATACACCTGCTCTAACACTTAAACTTTCAACAACACCACTTTGTATTGCATAGAAAGTTACATTCTGTTGAATTTCACGTGTAGCACGTAACTTTTCAATTGCTTTTTGGGGTAAATGTAATGCTGCTAAACGATTTTGAGCTGCACTAATAAGTCGATTATTCTTACGATCTAACGCCAGTAAGAATTCTTCTTGTGCATTTACTAATTCAGGAGAATAAATATCGTACAGTGCTTGCCCTTTTGTTACTTGATCGCCTACCGCTGAGACATAAAGCTTTTCAATCCAGCCTTGCACACGAGAATGAACATTAACCAGTTGTTCTTCGTTGTAAGTGACATAACCAACAGTATTTATTATCGAATTTAAAGGTTTTATTTCTGCTTTAGCAACTCTTACACCTAAGTTATTTTCAACATTGGAAGAAATGCGGATTGTACCAGCACCTTCATCAGGACCTGCGCCGCCATCATCATAAACAGGAACAAGATCCATCCCCATCGGTGACTTACCAGGTTTATCTTTTTTAAAGTTTGCGTCCATTGGTGCAACCCAATAAAGTGGTTCTTCTTCCTTTGCCTCAACTGTTGTCGGACTATGTAATTTATTCATCATAGACGACATCACAATAAAACTAATTAATAAAGCTAACGTTAAACCAATAATAATTCCTATTATTAAGCTCTTTTTATTTGTTGGGTTTACGCTCATAATTTAGCACTCATGTCTGACTTCATTGCGTTATCAGCAAGAAAGTAATTAATTTCTAAAATGATTTTTTGTTCTTGGGTATTAATTGTTAAAAATTCGATCTGAGCATTAAGCTCTGCAATACGTCCACGTACTACTTCAGAAAAGTCACCTTCATTATTTGTATAGGCCGTTAGAGAAGCCTGAACTTGTTGCTGAATTTGCGGTAGTAACCGTTCTATATAGAGTGTTTGCCTTTCTTTAATACGAAAAAATTGACCTTTCGCACTAGCAAAACCCGATATCAACTGACGAATTAATAATAGTTTCTCTGTTTTGATCACTTCAGTGTTAGCAATGGCAGAGCTCACTTCTTTGTCTTGTCGGTTACCAGTAAATAAAGGAAGATCGAACACAACACCTATCGAGAAAAGATCGGCTCGGCTATTACCAAAAGAGTCATCTGCACGATAGCCATAGCTAGCATTTACGCCCCATTGTGGTTGATATTTTTGTTCCGCTAAATTTACCCCAATACGAGTAGCTTCAATATTTTTATCAACGGCTTGTACCGCCGGGTGACGAGCTAAAATTAGTGCTAACTGGCTAGGTTTTAGCTGTTTTTCATCATAAATAGCTTCCTTCCGGTAAAGATCTAATTGCGGAAGTTCACTACCAATGAGCCTTATTAACGTATTGTTGTTCGTATCTAAATCTTCTGATAAAGATCCTGTTGTCCAATAATGGCTTAGCCATTGCTCTAGCATGCCTTGGTAACGGTTTTGCTCAAGCTTTAACTGATTTAATCTATCTTCTAACTGAGTTAGTTCAAGTTGAGCACGCACAATATCAACTTGCCGTGTTCCACCTAAATTACTGCTATAACTCGATTCGGCCAACTGACTTAGCTGTTCAAACAAATTGCGGCTTGTTTCGATTATACGAATACTCTCCTGTACTCGATATAAATCAAGCCATAAACTACCTACAGTAACTGCAACTTTATTTTCTCGATCTTTACGTTTAAACGGTTGCTCTTGTGACTGCAATTGTAATTGTTTACTGCGTATTTCCAGACTATCACCACGACCAAACATCTGAGAAACACCTACTTTAAATTGTGTCATGTTTTCTTGGTCAAAGTTAAAGCCATCGGTAGGCAAGCTAACAAAAGTAACAGACACGCTAGGATCCGGCTGTGTATTGGCAACAAAGCTTAAAGCTTCAATTGATTTTTGTTTATGACGACTGCCATCAAGCCAAGGATCATTTTTTTGCGCGATTTTAATCGCTTGAGTAAAGCTCAATCCCTGCTCAGCGGCATAACTATGACTTGAGAATACGATAATGAGCATAGCTGCGAAGACAGTGATGCGTTTATATAAGGCGTTATATTTATTCATACTTCTTTCTCTTTACATGCGTAAATGTTGAGAATAATTCAATTATGTTAGCTCACACATTATGAGTAATTAATGTAGAGAGACACGGTTTATAAGAATTTTAGGCACAAGTGTGCCGTGAAGTTACGAAATGGGTGGGCGATATAGTGAAGAGCTAGCTTGTGATTTATTTAGAGAGGGGAACTGTGTAATTTTTTTATCTGAAAAAACTTGGGAGTTAAGGGATGTATTCAGTAAAAATGAAAGGCTTAAACAACCATTACTAGGGCATTTACAATCATCTTGGCAGCAATCCATTGAAGCCATCATCGCTGTTTTTTTATCACTATCATCAAGTAACATATGATCATGAGACATCATTGGCATTGTATTCGCCATATCCCCATCAACACAAGAAGCGCCAGAATAAGACATAGCAGTGCTTGCCATTGCTTGACCGATAAAGGCCACTAGCATCAGCATCACTATAACTATGTTGTTACGTACTGGTTTCATGCAATATTACTATTTGTGTTTCGTGTTAATCATTAAATGTACCACTATAGGGTCTTATCGCTTGTAAACTAAGCTAGCAAAAAATAGGCTAGCTATAAACAAGACCCTATCACCTTACTTTTACTTTCATCAAAAAGTCAAAATACGCTAAAGTAAGTATATACCCGTTATCATTCAAGCACTCTGAAATACGCATCTTGATTGGTAACGGGTATAGGTTTATTACTCAGGAATATATTCAACAACTTCTAAGCCAAAACCTGACAACGAATGATATTTAGTTTGTGAGCTTAACAAACGCATTTTACTCACACCTAAATTCGCAAGTATTTGTGAGCCAACACCAACATTGCGCGAGCCAACATGACGATTAACTTCTTTTACCGTTTCGCCTGCATCAATTTTAGCGTATTTTTCAACTAAATTAATTAATTCTGCTGGTGATTCATGTTTACCCAATAGCACTAAAACCCCGCCTTCTTTCGCTATTTTTTCTAAGGCACTTGCCATAGGCCATTTTGCGACACTTTCACGCTGGCTAAATAACAAATCTCTAAAAGTATTTTCTAAATGTACTCTTACTAGCGTAGGTTCATCAGCTTTAATTTCGCCTTTGGTTAAAGCAAAATGTGCTTGACCATCGATGGTATCTTTAAATACGATTAAATCAAATTCACCAAAAGCGGTCGGTAATTTACATTGTGATACACGTTCAATCGTTGTTTCTGTCTCATTTCTAAATTCAATCAGATCAGCAATGGTACCCATTTTTATACCGTGTTTTTCAGCAATGATTTCTAGATCTGGACGGCGCGCCATGGTGCCATCTTCATTTAAAATTTCAACAATAACCGCTGCCGGCTCTAAGTTAGCCATACGTGCTAAATCAACACTTGCTTCAGTATGTCCTGCACGGTTAAGTACGCCACCATCTTTAGCAATCAATGGAAAAATATGTCCCGGTTGAACAATACTTAAATGCGTCGCATCTTTAGCTACAGCAGCAAGTACTGTTGTAGCTCTGTCACCAGCTGAAATACCCGTTGTAACACCGGTCGCCGCTTCAATTGAAACAGTAAAATTTGTACTGAACTGTGCGTCATTTTTATCTACCATCAAAGGTAATTTTAACTTTTCACACTTTTCTTGCGTCATTGGCATACAAATAAGCCCACGACCATGAGTTGCCATAAAGTTAATTGCAGCAGGTGTTACCTTTTCTGCAGCCATGATAAAGTCACCTTCATTCTCTCGGTCTTCATCATCCATTAAAATAACCATTTTACCTAAAGCAATATCGTCGATTATTTCTTGTGGGGTATTTAAATTCATTAGGTTCTCTTTGATTACTTGTTGTTGATTACTTATTTGATAATAATTTTAAAAACTTAGCTAAAAGCGTAAGTTATTTATTATTTAATAAAGCCTGACTTTTTCAATAAAGATTCAGTCACATTTGATGTTACAGCTGGCATTTCAGTTGCTTCTTTTGTAAGTAAACGCTCTAAATATCGTGCGATTAAATCTACTTCTAAATTAACTTTTGTACCCACTTTATAATGAGCAAAAATTGTTTCTTTCACCGTATGCGGCACAATAGTTAATCTAAATTTACTATTTGAACTTTCATCTAATGCATTAACGGTTAAACTTGTGCCATCAATAGTAACGGAGCCTTTTTCTGCAATATAATGAGCTAGATCTGCAGGCATTGAAAGCCAATATTCGATACTATTACCATTATTGGTAATAGATAAAACTTCACTCACACCATCAACATGCCCTGACACCATGTGCCCGCCAAAACGGGTACTTGCTAACATAGCTTTTTCTAGATTAACTTGCATGCCAACATTATAATGAGCAAAGCCTGTACGCTGTAATGTTTCATTTGACACATCAGCACTATAACTATTTTGATCAAATTCAACAACCGTTAAGCAAATGCCATTAGTAGAAATTGAATCACCCAATTTAACATCGCTCATATCAAGGTTATTACTAGCAATAACTAAGCGCGCTCCTTGAGCATTTATATTTATTGCTTTAATAGTGCCAATGGCTTCAATAATTCCGGTAAACATAGCTACTCTCATTTATTTTATAGTTAGATATATTATTTAAGCCTCTGTTGCAGAAATAATATCTATTTAGGCGCTTTCTTTTTCTAGTGTTGCTGTAATTCGAATATCACAGCCTACTTGGCGCACGTCGGTAATTGATAATGATTTAGCCTCTAGTAATTTATTCACATTCGGCATTTCAACTAAACTTTTACCCTCTGCCCCCATAAGTTTAGGTGCTTGGTATAAGATTAACTCATCAACTAAGTTTTGTTCGATAAAAGCTCCTGCTAAGCGAGCTCCCGATTCAATTAATACATCGTTCAAACCGCGATCTGCTAACAATATCAATAACGCAGCTAAATCAATATTGTCTTTCCCTGACTTAGTCTTAATCGTAGAAACTTGGACTTGTTCTACAAAATGCGGCCATTTATGAATGTTTTCAAGGCCTATTTCATCTAATTCTCTTCGAACTAAAATAACCGGCGATACTTGCTTAAAAAAATCTAACTCAGGTGTAAGCCGGTTACGACTATCAATAACAACTCTAACCGGTTGGCGAACCGTACCTTCAGGGTAGCTATCTTTTAATATTCCCAACTCAGACCAACGTACGGTCATTTTAGCATTATCAGTTAAAATAGAATCTGCACCCGAAATTACAGCACAGCTTTGCGCTCTTAATCTTTGTACATCGCATCTTGCGTCGCTTGACGTAATCCACTTGCTTTCACCACTTTTCATCGCAGTTTTACCATCAAGACTCGCCGCCAACTTAACCCGAACATAAGGTAAAGAGTGGGTCATGACTTTAATGAAGCCAAGATTTAGTGCTTTTGCATCACTTTCTAAAAGCCCAAATTCAGCTTGAATCCCAGCTTCTTGAAGCATTGCTAGACCACGGCCCGAAACTTCAGGGTTGGGATCAACCATAGCGGCAACAACCCGTTTTACTTTGGCATTAATTAGCCCTTGGGCACAAGGTGGTGTTCTACCAAAGTGACTGCACGGCTCTAAAGTAACATACGCGGTTGCCCCTTCAATAAGGTGAGGGTAATTAAGTTTAGCATCAAGTAATGCATTAACTTCTGCATGACCCTGCCCTGCTTTTTGATGAAAGCCGGTACCAATTACTTGCTCTTTACCGTCAAGTTTATTGACCAATACACAACCTACCCGAGGATTTGGTGATGTTGTATAGCGCCCTTGTTTAGCAAGCTTAATTGCTAAGGCCATGTATTGATGATCTTCTCTGCTATACATTTGATCACCACAAGTTGTTGTTAATTCTTCTTTTGTCGGCGATTTATTTACCAATTTTGCCTCTCCTTGGACTTTCTTTTCCTAGGCGAGCTATTTCATCAGCAAATTCACTAATATCTTCAAAGGACAAATAAACAGAAGCAAAACGCAGATAGGCAACTTTGTCTAACTCTTTTAGCTGAGTCATCAGCAAGTTTCCCAGCATTTCACTCGTAATTTCTCGCTCACCAGTAGCGCGCATCTGTGATTTTAATTTATTAATCGACAGTTCAACTTGTTCAGTACTAACCGGACGTTTTTCTAACGCTCTCATTAAGCCGCTGCGCATTTTATCTTCGTTGAACGGCTCACGTGTACCATCTCGCTTGATAATACGAGGCATAACTAATTCAGCTGTTTCAAAGGTTGTATAACGTTCATGACAAGCTAAGCATTGACGACGACGTCTGATTTGATGACCGTCTGAAACTAAACGAGAGTCTATGACTTTAGTTTCCTGTGCACTACAAAATGGACAAAACATGGTTTACCTGCGATACGTGAATAAGTTTCATACGACAAGTTCGAAAAATAAATACAAAAATGGCCGCTAATTGCGACCATTTTAATATAAATTCACAATAATTTGTGAATTACTTTAACTTAAAAAACTAATGTTTGACTACTTGTATACAGGGAAACGTGAACATAATTCTTTTACGTTTGCTTGTACCTTAGCAATAGTTTCTTCATTGTTGATATCATCTAAAATATCACAAATCCAACCTGTTAGAGCTTTAGTTTCTTCAGTACCAAAACCACGACGACTGATAGCAGGAGTACCTAAGCGTAAACCACTAGTAACAAACGGAGAACGAGGATCGTTAGGTACTGAGTTTTTATTAACCGTAATGTGAGCTTTACCTAAAGCAGCATCAGCATCTTTACCAGTAATATCTTTATCTATTAAATCAAGTAACAATAAGTGGTTTTCAGTACCATTGGATACAACTTTATAGCCACGGTCCTGTAATACCGCAACCATAGCTTTAGCATTATCAAGTACACTTTGTTGATAAACTTTAAATTCTGGTTGTAGCGCTTCTTTAAATGCAACCGCTTTCGCAGCGATAATATGCATTAATGGGCCACCTTGTCCGCCAGGGAAAACAGCACTATTTAATTTTTTGTAAATAGCTTCGTCATCACAGCCAGAAATGATTAAACCACCACGAGGGCCCGCTAATGTTTTATGCGTTGTTGTAGTTACTACATGTGCGTGTGGTACAGGGTTAGGATAAAGACCAGCAGCAACAAGACCAGCAACGTGTGCCATATCAACGAAGAAGTATGCACCAACACTGTCAGCAATTTTGCGCATACGTGCCCAATCAACAATACCAGAGAATGCAGAAAACCCACCAATGATCATTTCAGGCTTATGTTCATTAGCTAAACGTTCAAGTTCTTCATAGTCAATGTCACCTGTTTCAGGGTGAAGACCATACTGGAAAGCTTCATAAGATTTACCAGAAAAGCTTACACTAGCACCATGCGTTAAATGACCACCATGCGCTAAGCTCATACCTAATACTTTTCCACCAGGTGATACTAATGCTTGGAAAACAGCAGCATTAGCTTGAGAACCAGCATGTGGTTGTACATTGGCATAAGTAGCGCCAAATAACTCTTTTGCACGATCAATTGCTAACTGCTCAGCAATATCTACGTATTCACAACCACCGTAATAACGTTTGCCTGGGTAACCTTCAGCATATTTATTCGTTAATTGTGAACCTTGTGCTTCAAGTACACGAGGGCTACAGTAGTTTTCTGAAGCAATTAGCTCAATATGCTCTTCTTGACGCACAACTTCTTTGCTCATTGCTTGATATAGTTCCGCATCAAAATCGGCAATATTCATATCACGTGTAAACATGTTTTTCCCTTCTTCGCAAATATAAAAGTCAGCACTAGGCTGAAACGATATTTAAGCAAATAACAGGATTTACTTAAACATTCAAAAAAATAATGGCGGTATTTTGCCTGATTTTTACCTAGTTGTACACGGTAAAACAAGCTAGTCTTAGTGTATTTAGCACTGCTTTATAGCGTATTATTGTTAAGTGATTAAGGCTTAGTAGCCCAATAACAATTTTCACGAATAAAAAAAACTATACCGCAAGCTAAAAAACAATAGCACAGCAAAATATAAAATACAAAAACAACGAGCATACCGAATAATAATCAACATACATCATACATTTGGCATTATAAACAAAACAACTAAGAACTATGGTAACAAGTAATCATTAGATAGATAACAGCTCTGATAACTCTTTAACACGCTTTCTTTGAAACCAATGTGTTATTAACCACATGACAAGCAGAAAAATATTAATAACAAAAAAAGGCGGCCAAGGTGACTTTTCTGACTCTGTAATCGTTGCATAAATATACCAATTAACAAGAGGTAAAAATAACCAAAATGACAATTTGGTTAACCTAATATACTTAATAGACGACTCGACTCCGGCAATGGCATTGGCAATCGCTTTATCAGGACTATCAGAACTCTGCTGCCAAGTATGCAGTCGTATTTTTATTTCATAATAAACAAAAATTATTGACGCCATACTGCCAAATGATAAGTAAATAATACTTGCCGTGCCCCAGTCACCTTGGTAGACAGCAACTATTAACATAATAACAATTGCTATCGTAGCCAAAACATTCAACGACAACAAAAACTTAGCTTGTAAGGTTCGCTTTTTCGTTTGTTTTAATAATTTTTTAATATCTGTTTTTTCAAAAGGTTGATCTTGCCAATCTTGAGAAAGCCTTAGCCAATCCTCATCTAATGATAATTCATCATGTGATGGATTTTTTTTATCTAGCACTGGTGAAACACCTTCATTAGCTAATAAAGATGTATCAATATTGTTAGCTTCAACATCACCACTATGATCTGTATCTAGTTTGTTAGGCTCGACAGACGAGCTTTCATCACTTTCAAATGGTGTTTTATCCATTTTCTGCACCCTCCAACAACTTTGTTAATAATGTCTTAGCGCGTTGTAGCCTAACACCAACTAAATTTGGGGTTATCACTAAAACATCAGCCATTTCTTGATAGCTCATCCCTTCTAATGCAAGTGTAATCACTTGTCGTTGTTCAAGGTTAAGTTGTCTGATCGCTTGCGATAAACGAAACTGTCGTTGTGTTTGACTAAGCGCTTGATAAGGTGTTTTTTGTGTAGCTGCTACATATTCAGCTTCAGCACAGTTTTCTATATCAGCAGTTTTAACCGTTTTAACTGTTTTAGCGACATGCGTTGCTAATACATTATGAGCAATACGTGCAACAAAAGTTTTTACCGCAGAATCTTGCCTAAACTTTGGTAAAGCTCGCCAGATATTTAACGCTATATCTTGAAAAAGCTCATCTTGAATGGCAACTTTTGCTTCAAAACCCGTAATGATATGACGCAGCAATTTTTCATGCTCCGTCATCCATTGCGTAAATATTTTTTGATGATCCAATCCGCTTTCCTTACACTCAACAACACTGACTACAATAACATTGAGCGTAATACGTTATTAATTTGCTAAAATTTAACATAATAATTTCTTGTAGATCACCCTTTATTCGATCATTCGCGAAGTCACAGTCTAACTTAATGCCATGACAACTTTTTCTGACTTCAGTTTTTTAGCTAACGCCAAAATGAAGGCTACGGTAATAGCAATAGTCACAGCACTAGTCGCAAAGACCGCCAACCAATTAACCTCAACACCTTTGAAAATATTTTCAATGATCATTGACTGACCTGCTATTGGTAACCAATTTAACCACTCTGGTCGATCATCCATCATTGAAACAACAAAAGGGATAAAGGCAGGAATACCTATAAGCATACCAACTGTTGATTGTGCTTCTTTAAAACTCTTCGTTTGAAACGCGACAAATAATTGGCAAGCCGAGGCAAAAAAACAAATAGGCAATAATAATAATAATAAAAGCGCTGCTGTTGATATATCTAAGCTAAAAGTCGCTCCAATTTTAGTTAAGTCAACAAAACCCACTGAAATCGACGTGAGTACTAATACTAAAACCACACCAATGATCGAAATGGTTGAAGAGCCAATCAACTTAGCTAATACTATTTTTAAGGTACTTACTGGCTGACACAGTAACATTTCAAGTACATTACGCTCTCGTTCTCCGGCACTTGAGTCAATGGCTACAGATAAGCCAGACATAAATGCGGCCATCATCAGATAAATTCCCAACATCATTGAAATCATAATAAAAGTAGCATCAGGTTTTGCGGTATCTTGCTCAACTAATTTAACTGGATTTAACAAACGTACATCCACACCACGCAATAGTAGCCTTTTATAACCAATTGATAATGAGAATTCTCTTACTGCATTATTAATTCTTCTAATTGGAGGGGTAACAGCTTTATCATTAAAATCTGCTTGTAAATGTAACTTAATCGGCTTTCCTTCCGCCATATTAATTGCATAATCGTCAGGAATATTAATAACAATATTACGCTGTTCCCACGTTGCTTTTTCATCTTCAGGCACATCAGCAAAGTTTAATAAATTATTGTCAGCAAAGTGCATTATTAACTTAGGCGCGTATTCAACACCTGAAAACTTGACGTAAACAGGTGGTTCATCAACTAACTTTTCAATCATTATTTTTGACATCAAAACAATTGCCACCGGCGCTAAAAAGGCCATCATTAACGCCACTATTAAGGCTCGTTTATCACGAAAAGCTTCTTTATATTCTTTTAAAATAAGCGCTTTAAATTGAATGATATGTAAATTTAAGTTCGAGTTAACAATATTCACGCTGATACTCCTTCATCTGAGCCAATCAATTTAACAAATGCATCTTCAAGCTGTGTTTCACCGGCTAATTCACATAATTCTTGGGGTGTCCCTTGAGCAGCTAATCGACCATTAGCAACAATGATCACTCGATCACACAACGCAGCGACTTCCTGCATGACATGCGATGAGAATAAAATACAGTGTCCTTTCGCTTTAAACTTAGCAAGGTGATTACGCAATATACGTGTACTCATAACATCTAAACCACGCGTAGGCTCATCCAGTACAAAGTTTTGTGGTTGATGAACTAAAGCTTGTGCTAATGTAACTTTCATCCGTTGCCCTTGTGAAAAACCAATTGTTTTACGGTGCGCTAACTCCTCTAAATCTAAATCTTCAATCACTTGCTGTATAGCATCTTTCTTAGTTTGTCCTGACATACCATGTAAGCTTGCAAAATAATCAATTTGCTCATATGCAGTAAGACGTTCATATAAACCAAATTTATCAGGAAAAATCCCTAACTTTGAACGTGCTTCTAGTGGGTTATCGGTGACATTAATGCCATCAATAGTGGCAAAACCTTCATCAGCAGAAAGTAAGCCATAAAGCGTACGTAGACACGTTGTTTTACCAGCACCGTTTGGCCCTAATACTCCGGTAATTTCACCATCTTTGGCAGTAAAAGATAGTCCATCTAGCGCTTTCACAGTATTTTTTTTATTTTTCTTATCAATAAATTGTTTATGTAAATTATTTACTTCAATCATTAGTATTTCCTTGTCTATGCCATTTAATGCTGTTGAAAACGCATTACTGAATGCCGTTAACGCTTGTCATAAAAGTCTCTTGAGGAACTTCTTTTAAACAAGACTCATCAAGTTTGTTAGGTGACTTACTAGTCAAGAATTCATTAATTATCCTATTTGCGCATGTATTCATTGCAACAGTATGTGAAGCATTTTCAACAATAATATGGTGGCTATTAGGCAAAGACTTAGCTGAATAATCGCCATTACTTGGTGGTGTTACTGGATCTAAATTTCCAGAGAGAATTAAAGTAGGAATGTCTGCAGTAACCGGTTGATAGAAGCTATCACTTGGTCGATATTGTGGGAACAGCGAACATATTCTGTCAAAAATAAGATCGCTAGAAACAGCATTATCAAAACTGTTCTTAGCATCTTTTGCTCTCATTTCTGCAGAAATTTTAGGAGCATCTTCATTACAAACAATATTAAAATGTAAACCAGTATACACCTGTTGCTCACCTTCAGTGCTAGCCATTAAGCCAATTAATGGCTCATAGTTACCTAAATAAGCTTGATTAATAATGAGCGGAACTAAAGATCGTCCTCCCATGCTATACAACTGCATACGTAAATTATTAGTAAATTTACTATCATCGAGCTTGAATTGTGTTGGCGTTCCTAACCGTGGATGTTGAATATCGAGGATTACAGGAGCTTTAGCTAAACGCGCTTTCACTTCGTCAAACTCATCGGCTACATTAGGAAAGGCTCTATTGCATGATTCACTTTTTTTGCAGTTTTCTATTAATAAATTAAATGAACGAGCAACACTTTGCCCAAATAATCCAATAGGTACTTCAATAGGGCCAACACTGTCTAATACAACACTTTCAAGTGATTCGGGAAACATTCGCATATAAACTAAAGCAGCACGTGTACCGTAAGAACCACCATAAACATTAAGTTTTTTATGATCTAAAGCTGCTCTAATACTATCAAAATCACGAATAGCATTTTCTGAATTAAACTGACTTAAATCACCTTCAAACTGGCTAATACAGTCAACAATATCGCTTTCTTTAAAGTCTTCTGTTAGCGTGCTATAAACACTTCCTTCTTCCTCTAAGTCACAAGATAGTGGATGACTTTCACCAGTTCCACGTTGATCAACTAAAATAATATCGCGTGTTTTACGTACTTCACGAAAGACTTGATTCAACCCTGTAGCAAGTTCTACCGCAGCTTGACCTGGACCACCTGCTAAAAACATTAAGGGTACCTTATACTCACTATCATCAATTGCTGGTAATACTGCGAAGTTAATTGTTATTTTATCACCATCTGGTTTTTGATAATTTTCAGGTACTTCGAGCTTGCCACATTTAACTTGTGAACGTATTTCACCTAAATGACAATTTTCCAACGTTAATCCATCAGTATTTGCCCAACTCATTGTTGTGATAGACAGTAAACTTAACGTTAATAATCTTTTCCAAGTTACTTTCATATTATATTTCCTTAATAAAGCGTTAAACACTTAGTCTCAATTCTTTTAAATTTATTACATAAAAAATAAAAAAAATTCAAAAATAAATAAATTTATAACAAAGATAAGCTAGTTATTAGAATCACACTTCCAATAAAACAACGCCATAACCAATTGATTAAAAAATAATTTATACTAATACCATCATCCTGTTAACACAAAATACATTACATAAAAAACACAATAAATAATCGATAAATATAAAAAATAATAACAGGTTTTATTAAGCCTAAATTAAGTTTAAATAGTCATTCCCAAACGTCTGAATAAAAGATAACATTTAGATATTAATTTCCCTCTAATTACCTAAGGACCCCCCATGGAATTAAATCAATGGGTAGATGAGTTATTTGAAGTATTTGATGAAGATAAAGATGGTGTAATTAGCCGCTCTGAATTCGTTGAACTTATTGATGTGTTATTACAAGACAAGGGCATTCGTATGTGTGAGTCTATTTTTAATCGCTTTGATAAAAATCATAGTAATTCTATCTCTAAAGATGAATTAAAAGAAATGGTTATAGAATTAGCTTTATAGTTATATGCATAAGACATTTTCTTAATATTTAGCTCTCTTAAAGAGAGCTAAATACTCCCCATACACTCCATTTTTATAATGCGATCTAATATTAATTTCAAAACAGTTCATCTAAAAATAGTTTACGCTGCTACGCTAAAGAAAGGTTAGAATGATGACCAGTACAATATTTCAATATAGTAAAAATGAAGAGTTAGCTAACACCATAAGCCATGGCTTGGGTGCATTACTTAGTCTTGTCGCATTATTTTTATTGCTCAGTAATTCAGCACCTGACACATCAGTAAACTATTCTATTAGTAATAATACTATGCGCATTGTCAGCTTTAGTATTTATGGCGTAAGCTTGTTGGCACTTTTTTCTGCTTCAACTTTTTATCATGCCGTTACAAATGAACGTACAAAAAAACTATTTAAACTGCTCGATCATTGCGCTATATATACACTTATAGCGGGCACCTATACACCGCTATTATTACTAAGTATAAAAGACTCTCTAGGTTATAGCTTAATGGCAATTATCTGGCTTATTGCTTTAGGTGGCATATTTTTTAAAATTAAATTTGGTGATAAATATAAAAAAACATCTTTAGCTACCTATCTTGGTATGGGCTTTATTTCTTTTGCCATTATAGAAGAGTTATATAATACTCTCCCCAGTAATGCCGTTAATTTATTAGCAGCTGGTGGCTTAGTTTATGTACTAGGTGTCTTTTTCTATGTTCAAAAGAAAATTCCTTTTAATCACGCAATTTGGCATTTATTTGTTTTAGGCGGCGCAACTTGCCATTTTCTGATGATTTATTGGTATATTTAATCTGTATTTTCTAATGAAAAGCATCATATTTTACCTAGCCTCGTCTTGATATTGTATTAACCAGTCAATAAACTCGCACGCTGGAATAGGATGACTATATATAAAACCTTGAGCAACATCACAGCCATTATTCAGCAGGTAAGAAAGCTGACCCGAGGTTTCTACACCTTCAGCAATAACTTTCATATTCAATGTATGAGCTAGCTCTATTATTGATTTAAATATTTTTGCATCAACAGCATCATTTACTACATTTTGAATAAAAAGACGGTCTATTTTCAAGAACTCTGCAGAAATCTGCTTTAAATTGAGCATTGACGAAAAGCCTGTACCAAAATTATCGACAACTAACGTGATCCCTTTTTCCCTCAATTTATCAAATATATCATTACTGTTTTGCGCCCCTTCAAACATGGCCATCTCTGGGATCTCTAACTCAAGAATATCAGCGCCTGAGTCTAATTCCAAAATAGTACTCTCAAGCATATCAATGAAATCACAATAATGTATCTGCTTTACAGATAAGTTCACTGCAATTTTAATATCTAAAATACCGTGTTGACTCCAAAAATTAATTTGCTTTGCTGCCAGCTTAAAGATTAACTTACCCATAGGAATAATAAGTCCCATTTCCTCAGCCAAAGGAATGAAATCGGCAGGTAAGAGTAAACCTTTTTCAGGATGATTCCAACGGACTAAAGCTTCAGCGCCAATCACTTTCTTTGTATTAAGATCTATTTGTGGCTGATAATAAAGCTCTAACTGCTCTTCTTCAATCGCCTTTGCTAATTGCTTTTCTTCGGTTATTCTAAGATGAATGGATTCATCCATCTTTTGATTATAAAAATGGTAACCGTTACGGCCATTCTCTTTCGACTCATATAAAGCGATGTCTGCACACTTAATAATTTTTTCTTGATTTCTACCATCATCAGGAAAAACCGCCACACCTATACTACCTGCGGTATGCACTGTATGCCCGTCAAGTTCAAAAGGTTTAGCCAAAGACTGCAAACAACGCTCAGTTAGCGTATTAATTGTTAATCCACACTGTGTTTCAAGTGCAATAATAGCAAATTCATCTCCGCCTAACCGAGCCACAGTGTCAGTCTCCCTAACACAACCAAGTAAACGTTTCGCAACTTCTATTAATAATAAATCACCAATAGGATGACCCAAGGTATCGTTAATATCTTTGAAATGATCAAGATCAATCATTATTAAATTAACTTTAGTTTTTAACCTAGTTGCAGTAGCAAAAGCGACATCTAAACGATCATTAAATAAATAGCGATTAGGTAGTTGGGTTAACGCATCATACTGCGCCATAAACTGCACCGCACGCTCTGACTCTTTTCGGTCGGTAATATCTTGTATTGCGCCAACAAATGAAATGGACTTATCTTTCATCGCGTTGATAATGATGTTGGCTGTACGAAGCTTTTCTTCATTGCCAACAAACCTAAATTCAAAGGTAATTTCTTTTTTAGGATGTTTAAGAATTTTACTAAAGGCGAGTAAAGCTCCTTCTCTATCGTCTTCATGAATTTTTTTCATAAACTCATTAATTGGAATTTCTTGCTCTGCTAAATACTCGGTAATATTAAGTATCTCTAACGCTTGGTCTGATAAAATAACATATTTAAGGTCTAAACTAAGTTTCCAACCGCCAATACTGGCGATTTTATTGGTTCTACGTAATTCTTCGGTACGCTCTTGTACTAATAATTCAAGATTCTCAGTGAGCGATTTTAACTCAGAACTCTGATTATATAACTCTAAAAACACATTAACTTTAGAGATAAGAATATGATCTTCAATCGGTTTTTGAATATAATCTACCGCACCTGACCGATAACCTTTTAAACGATGCACTTCATCTTTATAAGCAGCCGTTACAAAAATAATAGGAATGGTATTCGTACCCAAGGTAGAGCCTAATATTTCAGCAGTTTCATAGCCATCCATTTCAGGCATATGTGCATCTAATAAAATAAGCGCAAAATCATGCTCTAGTGTTAACTGTAACGCTTCTGCACCTGAACTTGCTTTGATCACCTCGGCCTTTACTTTCTTCAAGAGTAATTTTAAAGCAACTAAGTTCGCAGGTGTATCGTCTACAATAAGTATCTTAGGTGTACTATCAACATTCATATAGGTTTCCAATTCGTTAATTCTAACAACTTAGCTGAAATATCTTGTAGAGGGATAATATGATCAGCGTAACCTGCGTTTATAACACTTTCAGGCATTGATTTAGCTTCAGCCGTTTCAGGTGTTTGTACAATAACTAAACCACCATTATTTTTAACCATTTTTGCACCTTGCGTGCCATCTGAATTAGCGCCAGTTAAAATAATAGAAATTAAGTTTTCTCGATAATATTCCGCAGCTGTTTCAAAAGATACGTCTATAGAAGGACGGGAGAAACAAACTTTAGGGTCCACATTTAAGGCAAACTTACCGTTATCATCAATTAATAAATGATAGTTAGGTGGTGCGGTATAAACATGATGAGCTTTAGGTAAAACTTTCTCCTCTGCATCTATTACGCTTAATTCTGTGTTGTTATCTAAAACGTTTGATAACAAGCTAAGAGTATTAGGACACAAATGAGATACTATTATAATAGGGAGCGGAAATTCTTTTGGAATTCCTGATAATATTTTGCAAAGCGCGTTAACACCGCCAGTTGAGCAACCTATAATAACAGCAAGATAAGAAGTCATTTCAAAATCCTTTTCGTTCAACCTATTGTAGGTAATAACTTATGATAAATTTTATTTACTTTAGATATTGTCGTGAATTGTTCTTTTTGCTTAAAAGCACGTAATGACTCTTTCGTACCTAAACAAAGAAAACCGCTACGTACTAAACTTTGAGAAAATAGGGCAATTGATCGGTCTTGTAATGTTTCATTAAAATAAATCATAACATTCCTACATAAGATTAACTGCATTTCCCCAAAAACACTATCAGCTGCCAAATTATGTTCATTAAAAACAATATGTTCAAGAATAAACTCTGCCAATTTTGCACGAGAGTAACGAGAGTGATAATAATCGGAAAAAGAGGCTCTCCCTCCCATAGCTTGATAGTTTCTCGTATAATCAGGAACTCGCTCTAAAGCAAAAATACCACTTTTAGCAATATCTAAGTTTTTTTTATTTATATCCGTTGCATAAATAGTAGCGCGTTGTAATAACCCTTCTTCATGTAATAATATAGCTAATGAAAATACTTCTTCACCCGTTGCACAACCAGCAATCCATATATTAAGTCGTGGGTAAGATTTTAATGCCGGTAATACATAGGTTCGTAAATCTCTAAAAAAGTCAGGATCTCGAAACATTTCAGTAACAGTTACCGAAAAATGATCAATTATCTCCTTCAAAAACCCCTCTTCATGAAGAACTTTATGAATCAAATCACTAATAAATTCAACTTGGTTATTATTCTTTAATAAACGTAAGCGTCGCTTTAATGAAGCATGAGTATAATCTTGATAGTCATAGCCATACCGAAGCTTAACCGCCTGGAGAAATAGTTTAATTTCAATATTTTCAATATTTTCAATATTAGTAGCCATCCTTTACTCCTATAGTTATAGCCAAGCTCTCATCATTGATAATAATTTATCCATATTAATAGGTTTAGGTAAATAGTCACTAGCACCTGAGGCCATACTAGCCTCACGATCGCCTTTCATCGTTTTTGCAGTAACCATTAATATAGGCATATCAGCATACTTCTCTTTACTACGAATAATTTTTGTTGCTTCATTCCCGTCCATGCCAGGCATCATAGAGTCCATTAACACAATATCAACCTGAGGATTTTGTTCTAACATTGTTAAGCTTTGCGCGCCGTCTTTTGACATCAGTACTTTCATGCCTTTATCACTTAACGCTCTTGATAATGCAAAAGTATTTCTCATATCATCATCAACAACGAGTACTGTTTTACCTTCAAGCGCAGTTTCATAAGCAGGGTTTGCATCGGTATTATAATTTGGATACTTATCAAGTGCATGTTCAGAAGAGGCTTTCCCTTGATTTTCTTTAACACTATCTAAAAACAACATAACTTCGTCTTGTAACCTTTCGACAAAACTACCGTCTTTTAATATTAAGCTATCCGTAAATTGTCTTAACACTCTCACTTCTTCATCAGATAAATCTTTCGATGAATAAATAACAACTTGCGGCATCGGCTCTTCAGACAAAGCATTAATTTTTTCTAGTAATTCTGTCCCATTAATATCAGGTAAATTAAGTTCTAAAATAATACAATCAATATTATGCTTTTGTAATTGTGTTAAGGCCTCTTCCCCTGTAGCTGCCTCAAAAACCTCTATCCCTTCTTTTGTCTGAAATTGCTCACACGCAAAACTCCGTGTTTCAGGCTCACTATCAATAATTAGTACACTTTGTAATTCATTATTACAATTAATTGAAAAACCATGAATCGCTTCATCTATTTGCTCTCGAGTAACCGGTTTAGTAAAGTAATTCGCTCCGCCTATTGCTTTTGCTCTTAATGCAGCATTAGAAGCCGACATAAAATGAACAGGTATATTGTGTGTTTTAGCAATCGCATTTAATTGTTTATACACTTCAATACCATCCATTTGAGGCAACTCGACATCAAGTACAATCCCCATAGGTTGTAATAACTTAGCCAAGCATAAAGCGTCATATGGATTGCCGGTCGCAATTGCTTTAAAGCCTTGCTTATTTATCCGTTTAACTAATATTTGCGCAAAATGAATATCATCTTCTACCACCAAGACAACTTGATCATTTTCTGTTAAATTTTCACGATCATCATCAATAAACAGATCGATATCGGCTAATAATCGATTATCTTCATCTAATTCAACCTTAGTTTCACTCTGTACATCAGGTTGTATGTAATCATCATTTAATGGAATATTAACGTTATCTAGTGATACCTTATCTTGAGTATTAATAAGCTCTTTTTCATTCTGCTGTTCTTCAGTAATTAAATGTCTAGGTAAAATAAGGCTAAACACACTGCCTTTACCTTTTTCGCTTTCAACACAAATAACTCCATTAAGTAATTCCGCAAACTTTTTAGAGATTGAAAGACCTAAGCCTGTACCTCCATATTCTCGACTAGTTGAGCCGTCTTCTTGACGGAACGGTTCAAAAATACTTTGTAAATGTTCATTATTAATACCAATACCGGTATCAATAATGGCAAATTGCACTGGCTCAGTTATATCTTCATCGATATTATTAGGCAGAGACTCTGGAATTTTTATTGATAAAGTGACACTACCTTCTTTAGTAAACTTAATAGCATTAGCGATCAAGTTATCCAATATTTGTACGATTTTATCTACATCTGATGTGATTGATTCGGGTAGGTTTTCATCTAATGTTACATTAAAATCAAGCTTCTTTTCTGCCGCTACATGTTTAAAAGAGCGCTTAATACTATGACTAAGTTCATCTAATATGATCGCATTACTATGAATATACATTTGTCCTGCTTCAACTTTAGACAAATCTAAAATTTCATTAATTCGATGCAATAAAGATGTACCACTTTCATGGATAATTTCAGCAGCTTCGACATTATCTTCATTAAGATCACCATCATCATTTTCTGCTAATGATTTAGACAAAATCAATAAACTATTTAATGGTGTTCTTAATTCATGAGACATATTGGCAAGAAACTCAGATTTATAGCGACTCGATTGTCTGATTTCTTCTGTTTTCTGTTGATTTTCAGCTAATGCTTTTTCTAACGCTTTTTGCTGCGCTTGAATTTCTTTATTATGCTCAGATAGTGTTTGGTTAATTTTACGTTGTTTTAATTGTGCACGTTCTAATTGTAGTGTTTTATCTTCTAAGCCTCGACTATTTTCAACGAGCTCTTCGTTAATAACTCTCAACTCTTCTTCTGATACTCTTAACTCTTCTTCGGAAGCTCTTAACCCTTCTTCAGATAATTGCAATTGCTCAGCTTGACGTTTGGTTTCTTCTAATAATGTTTTCGCATTAATAACTTGGTTGAGTTTCTCTAAACTGAGTGCAATCACAGGTATGATTTCTTCGAGCAACTCATGATTTAGTTGCGATAAAGCATCAAAACTTGCTATTTCAATAACGCCTAGTAAGTTATTTCGATAAATAACAGGTAACACGATTAATGTTGCGGGTTGCGAATCACCTAATGCAGAGGACACGGTAATAAAATCTTCAGGTACAGGAGATAAAATTATATTTTGCTGCTCAAAGGCTGATTGCCCAATAATGCCTTCTCTTAATTTGAAGCTTGTTTGAATACTTTCCTTCTGAACAAAGCTATAGCTAGCTTCTATTTGTAAAAGCTCTGCTTCAGGTTTATAAAGATAGAACACGCCAACCGCTCCGTTTATTAATGGCGTTAATTGATCAATAACCTCTCGACAAAAATCATCCAAGGTGTCAGATTGTTGAGCTTTTTCCGAAATACGTGCAATTTGTGTTTTTTTCCAGTTTTCATCTTCGGTTTTCAAGGCTGATTGCTGAAATATGCTAGCAGCTTTAGTTAAGTGCCCAATTTCTCCTGCTTGATTCGATTCTTCTATATTAATAACAGATCCACCAGATGCAATTTTTGTCATCGCTTCAGTAATATTCTTTAATGGCTCTGTAATTGATTTTTCAGTTTTTTTACCAATAAAGAACGCCGTACCCAACCCCGTTAATAGCAATAACCATTGTATTGCATTCAGTTGAGCCACTGAATAAGCATTATCTTTTGCGATCATCGCAAGCTGTACTCGTTCACTTTTGGCCAATCCCCCATCACGTCTCCCTTCTTCATTTCGCTCACCGGCAAGTAACCCGAGTATTTTCTCTGTAAGCGGCATAACTTCAGTGGCAAGTAAATAATTAGTCATATTCCAACGTTCAGAGCGACGAATATCAAACATTTGTTCAGGTAATGGAGTAAAAATTTCACGTGAGGCTGTTAGCTTTTCAAAGGCACTTAGTTGCTCTGGTAACATTAAATATTGAAGCTTTTTGAGCATAGTAAACTCTTCAGTATTACTATGCCATTGGGTTTGAAACAATTGATAGTGCTCTTCTTGCCCGGTAATAAGAAATGACTGTAATTCATCAAAAGTTGAACTTAATGTATTCCTAAAATCAGACATAGTACCCAGTAATCGAGCACGATCTTGCAATGTAGCAGATTGAAGTTTTATCGCTTCCTCTGGATCACGTAATGAATTGGCAATTGACTCATCAATAAAGGCCAATGCTTTTAATGCCGGCTGATCATCTATACGTACACCTCTATCGATAGTTCTCGCATCAGCGCCATTTAACACGAGTTTTTCTGCTTTGATTAAGACAATACGATAAGATTTCACTACCCTTTCTAAATCTTGCAATGCTGAACGTTCGCTTGAGGTTAAGTTTTGCAATCGATATAAGTTAATCACTTTAACAACTTCATCCAAAGCGAGCTCAGCTTGATTTCTTCTATCAGTTGTTTTACGTAGTATGTAATTTTTATAATGATGAATAAATCCATTATAGCCAAGTAAAACACGAATTTTTGAGGCTATTTGTTGTTTACCTGACCTTGCTGAAGCGTTAACATTATCAAGAAAGGTTAATGCTTCGATAGCGGTACTATCATCTACTTTTACCAAACTGTCCGTTATTTCTGGTAAATTCCCCTCGTCTTCAACAACTTTAATGAGCATGCTATTTTCAGAATAATGGGTAATAACTTGGCTAATAATATCAACAGCAAGTAACTCTTCATCGCTCATTGGATATTTTATATATTCATCTAGAAGCGCACGTGACTTTTTAATAGACTCTTCAAAAGCCTGATGTGATTTATCAGTACCACGTAATACATAATTTTTAAAATTATGTATCATCCCTCCGTACCCCATAGAAGCACGAAGCGCTGTTAATATGGATATTTTTTGTACGCTATCAGGGACATGATTTTTTTCAGAATCAATCATAAGTGATATAAAACGAAACATGTCTGATTTAATTGGGTTAGCTTGCTCAATTAGAATTTTATTAGCAGGCTTTTCTTCCAAGGTATGACCGATATCTTCAACCTTTTGCTGTATCTGTTTGAATTTTTCTAAATATAGCTTTACTTCGCTCCACTTCTCAATACTTTCTTGAGACTCCCATTTAGTTGACAAAGAATCTATTTTTATCGTTGTTAAATCAATAACTTCCCAAGTATTATTTCTATCTTTTTTGAACCTTTCATTACCGGTAATTAACCAACCACCAAGAGAAGCCAACGAGCTATTAATCCCCGTTAGCATGAAAGAACTTTTTTCTGATGATGGCATTCTTTCTTCAACAATTTCTTTCGTTGTCTTATTAATAATATTCGTCAAAATCAACGTTGTGCAGACAGCAGCAAATAAAATGGCACTAATAGCTGAAAAGCCAAAAATTAAATTTTGCTTAATAGTCATACGTTTCCTAATTTTTTTCACGAAAATATCTCTTTAAATTATTATTGATGAATAGTAAGTAATACAGAAGTTTTTTACTGCAAGCTTGTGCTAAATCGATTAAAGTGGTTTTCCTCAAAACGATAATTTAATCAAGTTGGTATTGACTACAGTAAGTCTCTAATTTTATATGCTAAAGTTGTGGGCAGAAACTTTCATATCTTGATTTCAGAGTATGTTATAAACGCTATTCTGTCTAGACGATGTCTTGAATAATATAAAATTTTTTATATTATGGGGAATATTAAGAAAGAAAAGTTATAGAGTAATTAATTTAACATGGTTTAGTCGGTTTATACATTGCCTATATACACAGCAGGGATTATCATAACGAGTAATATCCGTGATATAAAAAAGCCTGCTGTTATAATATTAACAGCAGGCTTTTTCATTAAAAATGTCAACGCATAACAAGACGAGACATACTGAAATTAAATAAAGTAAATTATTAAAGTACTTTAGCGATAGATTGCGTTAAATAATTAACGTTATCAGGTGAAATTCCAGCAAGACTAATGCGGCTTGAACCAACAATATAAATACTGTATTCATCTTGTAGACGTTGTACTTGCTCTTTATCAATGCCTAAGAATGAAAACATGCCATTTTGTGTAGTAATAAAGCTAAAATCACGAGTTACACCATTAGCGGCCAACTGATCAACGAGTAATTGACGCATGCCGTTAATACGATCACGCATTTCTTTTAGCTCGCCATGCCACTGAGTCGTTAGCTCTGCGGAGCTTAAAATTGTTTCTACAATAGCAGCACCATGTGCAGGTGGCATAGAATAATTCACACGTACCACAGAAAGTAACACCGAATTGATAATGTCAGCTGCAATTGCACTTTTACCAATGATAGAACAAGCCCCAATACGCTCACGATACAAGCCAAAGTTTTTCGAACATGAACTACAGATAATCATTTGCTCAACGGTATCAGCCATCAATCTTAAACCGAAAGCATCTGCGTCTAAGTCTTGACCAAAACCTTGATAAGCCATATCCACAACTGGCATAAAGCCAACTTGTTTAGCTACCTCTGCCACTTGTTGCCATTGTTCTTGATTTAAGTCCATACCGCTAGGGTTGTGGCAACATGCATGTAATAACACAGCATCATCTTTAGATACTTGTTTTAATGCTTCAAGCATACCATCAAAATCTAACGTTTTATTTTCATAATCGTAATAAGGATATGTTTTAACTATTAAACCTGCTGCAGTAAAAACACCTTGATGGTTTGCCCAAGTAGGGTTACTTACCCAAATAGTAGCACCAGGAGTACAAGATTTGATAAATTCGCCTGCGGTACGCAAGGCGCCAGTACCGCCAGGTGTTGATACAGTGCGAATTCTATTTTCACTAATAACTTTATGATCACCCAGCATAAGTGAAGTCATTTTTTCATTAAATAATGCAGATCCGGCAGAGCCTAAGTAAGCCTTGCTTTTTTCATTTTCTAAACGAAATTTTTCAGCTGCTTTTACACAAGATAAAACGGGAGTATGGCCATTTTCATCTTTATAAATACCCGCGCCAAGATCGATTTTGTTGGCATTGGCATCTGCTTTAAATTTGACAGATAAACCTAGGATAGGGTCTGGTGGTAACTGCTTTAACTGCGAAAACATAAGATTAATACCTTTCTAATTACAATGGTTAATTATTTAAAATGACAATATAAATAATTATACCTCAAGCTATTTGAATAATCATGCACTAATATTGAATATAAATATTTATATTTGTTTAATAAAAATATATCGTTGATGAATTAGAATTGAGAGGTTATTTTGAAGAGGTATTCTACGATAAAGCGACAAAGATAATAGCACTTGTTTTACTGTGCCATAGTAATTGAGTATAAACTATAGAATGGTGCCCCGACCCGGATTTGAACCAGGGACACGAGGATTTTCAATCCTCTGCTCTACCAACTGAGCTATCGGGGCATTATAGATAAACTTTTCAGCAACTAGGTGCTTCAAAGAACGCGTATAATAGCTATAATTATATAAGCTAGCAACCGTTTTCTTCTTCCTTTTCACTAGGAAGCCTAAAAGCTATAGTTCAAAATCGCCAAAATCTAACGCTTTGTCATCAGATAAAGTTATTTTTTTAGGTTCATCTAACAATGAAGGCTGCTCTACCTGCTGCTCTGGTAAAGTTTTAGCTACTTCAATAGCTTTCGGATTTTCTTTATTTTTTTGACGCTTTTTACGCTGAATACAGCGTTTGATTACTTTTTGTTTTGTATCGTTATCAAGATGAACCCATTCTTTTCTTTCTTCACGCGTACGCATGCAGCCAAGGCAATAGCCCTTTTCATTCGATTGACATACTTCCACACAAGGACTTGGAATATCAAAGAACTCTAGCTGCATTTTTGTTAAACCTTATATAAGAAGACCTTATAACATCAAAAAAGAATCCTTCTAGCCTAGCTTATCTGTTGCTATATGATATTCAGGATCTTCAATCACATTTACTTCAACTAAGTCTCCTGCTTTTTCTAATAACACCTGGCACTCTTGACTTAAATGTTTTAAATGCAATTTTTTACCTTTAGCAAGATAACGTTCAGCTAAAGTATCAATAGCCTCTATTGCCGAATGATCAGCAACACGAGAGCGTTTGAATTCAATCACAACATCATCACTGTCCTTTTCAACATCAAATTGCTCCAAAAAGGTCGAAACAGAACCAAAGAAAATAGGACCAATCACTTCATAAACAGTTGAACCTTGTTCATCAGTATTACGATTAACTTTTATTCGTTTAGCATGTTCCCAAGCAAAAACTAATGCAGAAACAATAACACCTACTACCACAGCTATTGCTAAATCAGTAGCAACGGTAACACCAGATACCAGTACGATAACAAAAGCATCAGCTTTAGGTACTTTTTTCAAGATACGGAAGCTTGACCATTCAAAAGTACCAATAACAACAATAAACATAACCCCAACTAACGCAGCTAACGGGATCATTTCAATTAAACCTGAAGCAAATAAAATAAAGCCAAGTAATGCAATAGCCGCAGTTATACCAGAAGCTCGGCCTCTACCACCAGAATTTACATTGATCATAGATTGCCCAATCATGGCACACCCCCCCATACCACCAAAGAAACCAGTTACCGTGTTGGCAGCTCCTTGAGCAACACACTCTTTATTACCTTGACCACGAGTTCCAGTTAGCTCATCAATAAGTGTTAAGGTTAATAGCGATTCAATTAAACCAATAGCGGCAAGTACCAGTGCAAAAGGTAAGATAATTTTTAAAGTTTCAAGATTAAAAGGTACATTCGGAATAGAAAATTGTGGCAAACCACCAGCAATAGAAGCCGTTGGGTCGTTAGTCATATCACGTAAAAAATCCACCACTGTACGGGTATCTAGCCCTAAACTCTGTACTAATACAGTAACAACAACAATAGCTACCAGTGATGAAGGTATTGCCCTAGTTAATTTAGGTAAAAAATGGATAATCGCCATTGTTAATAAGATTAACCCTGCCATTATCATCATTGGAGTGCCTTGAAGCCACTCTAATTCGCCTGCACTATTAGTAACTTTAAATTGGCCAAGTTGTGCTAAGAAAATAACAATCGCTAAACCATTAACAAATCCCAACATTACAGGGTGCGGTACCAAGCGAATAAACTTACCTAATTTAAATAGTCCGGCCAGTATTTGCAGCAGCCCGGTTAAGACAACCGTAGCAAAAAGGTATTCAACCCCGTGAATAGCCACTAAACTAACCATAACAACAGCCATAGCACCTGTTGCCCCTGAAATCATTCCTGGTCGGCCACCGAATATAGCAGTAATTAAGCCAACCATAAAAGCAGCATATAGTCCAACTAAAGGCTCTACACCGGCAACAAAAGCAAAAGCGACAGCTTCTGGCACCAAAGCTAAAGCGACGGTTAAGCCCGACAAAACATCATTTCTCAGGTTTGACACTTTACTGGTATGTAATTCAAACATTTTTATCTCATTGGTTATATTGAATACGTTGGTATAAACGTATTCATGAAGTTAAGAACAGCGAAGACACCTAAAGCTAACAAGCTTAGATATATACAGAGTTTCAGTTAGATTTAAGGCGCGAGAATACTATAGATCTAATGTGAAAAAGTCAATATATGCTTGTTTTTAGAACGATATTAGCTCCGCTACATAGCATGTATTATTTATAAGTTAAATAGCCTAGTCTTTAACTGGTACTTTTACCTTAAAGCTACTACCTTGCTCGGTTTCAAGTAGTTTAATTGTTCCACCTAATTTAGTATTAACCAAATTAAAAACAATATTCAAGCCTAAACCAGAGCCACCTTGTCCACGCTTTGTTGTAACAAATGGATCAAATATACGCTTTTCAAGTGCATCAGGCACACCCTTACCATTATCACTATAAAGCAATGTTAAATAACCATTATTTTTAGTGAATTCTATTGAGATTTCCCCTTCAATTCGCTCTTCAAACCCGTGGATATGAGAGTTCATTAGGAAGTTCGTTAATATTTGATTCCAAGCACTCGGGTAAGTTATTAAGCTAATGTCTTTATCGACCTCAATATTAATAGTATATTTTTTCTGTTTAAAGAGTGTTTTAACCGTGTTTACTACATCGTAAACATGTTGAGATAAATTAATATTAACTTCAGGATCCGTATGCTGTTCAACAGCAACCGATTTAAAACTTCGAATAAGCTCCACTGATTTGTTTAAACTACGCTCAATTATTTGCTCGTATTCCATCAATAAGCTTAATGTTTCGGTAAGAAATGATTTCGTTAACTCCTGTGACTCAATGGCTTCTTGCAGAGCTTCAACTTTTTCTTTTAATGCGGTGATTGATGTAACACAAATCCCTAGAGGTGTATTTACTTCATGAGCAACACCCGCCACTAACTGACCAAGAGATGCCATTTTCTCAGATTGTACTAATTGATCTTGTGCTAATGTTAAATTGTCGAAAGAACTTTGTAATTGTTGATTACTTTGCTCTAATTTAGCCGTTCTATCATGAACTTTAACTTCTAATTCACCATTTAACGCTAGCAAAGCGTTTTCCGCATCTTCCAGCTTAAATATTTCATCCTTCAGCTTAATGCGCATACTATTTATCGCACGTACCAAATAATCTAACTCATCTTCTTTTTGTGGCCTATTAGACAGAACTAACTCTTTATCTAAATTATAACTAGCAAGTTCTTGAGTATAGTGAGTAATTTGAACTAAGTGTCTAACAACGATTTTATTGACGATAATAATAATAATAAAAGTTAAAATGAATATCTTAATAAACTCAGCTGCTAATATAAATCCAGCTTGTTGCCATAATCGATGGTAAATATCTTGATAAGTGCCGTAAACTTGTAAGGTCCCTACGTGTTTACCTTCAAATTTTATTGGATATTCAACAAACTTTTTAACCGTGAAACTACCATCACCATATTCATATAAATAATCAAAATCATTTTTAACCACAACTAAGCCGATATCGGGTAAATCAACAATACCCTGTACTTGTTGTGCGACTAAAGGCTCATTAAAATCCCACAAACTAGTAGCGATAGATGGTATATAACTTTTTTCTATATTTTTAAAGCGCTGTTCTAATAGCTCTACGTCATATTGGAAAGAGGAATAAAGTTGAACAATCGTTGAAAATACAGAAACAAGCGTACTGCATAATAAAATATAAACTAATAACCGCTTGGTAAGTTTGTCATTGATTTTTACTGCTTTATTCATTAATGCTGCTCATTGACATTATTTTTCATCCATAAACCTTAATTTAAGGTGTGTTAATGATAAAAGTCAATGTAAACAATTATAAATAATAAGGCGAAAATAAAATAATCACGTAAAATCCCTTTGCACTAAATAAAAAAGAAGGGGTTTATTAAGAAGCATCGAACACAAAGAGTATTTTTAAAGTAATATTGAAACGTGTTTACAATCCTGGCAAGACAACTAAAATAATCAGATATTTTACTGTTAAAAGTTGTTACTATCCTTTCATAATTATTACATGAGAAAATAAATGCAAATTATAGCTGTACTTGCCCTAGCCTCAATGGTGTGGTTAATTTGGCAATTAATTAAAGCTAAGCGTTTTACACGCTTTAAGCAAAAGATTGAGGATGAACTAAAAGAGCAGGTTATCGCGAGTATTATTGAAGAAATGGCAGAAAGCCGCAGTGATATATTTCCAAATAACGAATATCATCAAGAGGCAACAATATATTACTGGTGCCAATATAAAAGTCGCATATTGCATGCAGCCTTACAACGAGAAATAATTACAGAGCAATGGCTTAAAGATTCAGGTAACTTACGTAATGCACAACACTTGTTCTTTGTTGAAAGTAAGTACTTACCTTCAACAAAGAATACATAAATAGAAACACTACATTTTAGAAAATTGAATATCCCAAACACCATGACCTAAACGGTGACCACGACTTTCAAATTTAGTTAGTGGTCTTGAGTCTGGACGTGGAACATAATCATTAGTATCAGATAAGTTCTTATAGCCTTGTGAATTTTGCATATCTTCAAGCATACACTCTGCATAATTCTCCCAGTCTGTCGCCATATGGAAAACCCCACCAACTTTTAGCTTTTTACGAATAGCTTCAACAAAATCAGCTTGTACAATACGGCGTTTATGATGTTTCTTTTTATGCCAAGGATCAGGAAAAAATAACTGTACTGTAGTCAGGCTATTCTCAGGAATACAATCAGCTAAAATCTCAATGGCATCATGCTCATATACTTTTAAGTTTTCAACCCCTTCTTCAGCTGCTAAAGAAATACAAGCCCCTACACCAGGTTTATGTACCTCAACACCAATAAAGTTTAATTCTGGTGCTGCCTTAGCCATTTCAACTAATGATTTTCCCATGCCAAAACCAATTTCTAAAACGACAGGATTATCATTGCCAAATAATGCCTCTACATCAATTAAACCATCACTGTGATTTAACCCCATAGTTTGCCAATGGTCATTTAAAGCACGTTCTTGCCCTTTAGTTAAACGACCTTCACGCTTAACAAAGCTACGTACTTTACGAATGTACTTACCTTCTTTTTCCGCTTCCTCTATCGTTTTGTGAATGCGGTTTTCATTTTCTTTTTCAGTCATTTTTCTATCTTTCTATTTGATTTAAAGCAATAAACGCTGGCATCTCTAGCATCAAGGAGTAAATAAAAACATTTCAAGCTAAGTATTAAGCATATTTGCCACTTATTGCACCATGTAAAAATGTTTTTAAATAACTTTAGGCTATTCAGCCCACCATACATCGTAAAGTTCACTCACTGCTACTGCAGTAGCACCGTTATCGGTTAACCATTTTTCAACCGCAGCTCTATGTTCATTTGTACATGAACCTAGTTTTTGTGTGCAAATTAAACCATGCCACAACGTATCACCTTCACCACCAAAACCTAATCCGTTCGGTTGAATCACTTCACTAAAGAATTTATCAATAAATGCATCAAGTTCATCGCTAGTTATGCCTTCATTTAGTTTCCAAGCAACGTCAAAACCTAATTCTTTAAACTCATCAACTCTTAATTTTTTACGTATACGCTGACTTCGGTTCTTTGCATCAACTTTCATGGCATAGCCTTAATAATAGTTACTAAAAATAATTACCGCTATTATACAGATTTCATCCCAAGCAATAAAACTAATTTATTCAACTATCACTTTCTTTAAAAACAAACTCTTTTGAGTCAATCAAAATAATTAGTTACACTGCGCTTACATACTTAAAAGTGAAGTTTATTACCATCAATACTCCAATTTCCACTCCCTTAAAAAAAGATGTAAATATATCCACAGCATCTGCTAAGCAGTTTGCAGCTCAAGTAGTTACTTGGTATCACCATCAAGGCAGAAAACACTTACCGTGGCAGCAAAATAAAACGCCATACAGTGTTTGGGTGTCTGAAATAATGCTTCAGCAAACCCAAGTAGCAACGGTTATTCCATATTACCAACGTTTTATGGAGAGCTTTCCCACCATAACTAGCTTGGCTAATGCAGATGAAGACAATGTACTACACCATTGGACAGGTTTGGGCTATTACGCCAGAGCACGTAATTTACACAAAGCAGCTAAGCTCATTGTAAGTGAGCATAAAGGTATTTTTCCTGAAAATATTGAACAGGTAATTGCACTACCAGGTATAGGACGCTCAACTGCTGGTGCAATTCTAAGTTTATCGTTAAATCAATACCACCCTATTCTTGATGGTAATGTAAAGCGTGTATTAGCTAGAAATTATTTAGTAGAAGGCCATAATGGCTTAGCTAAATTTGACAAAGCACTATGGCAATTAAGTGAAATTTTAACACCTGCTACCGATACTGGTTTTTATACCCAAGCCATGATGGATTTAGGTGCAACTGTGTGTACTCGAAGTAAGCCAACATGTGAAGTATGCCCAGTACAAACAAGTTGCTTAGCAATGGCTAGTAATCTACAAGCTGAATTTCCTCAAAAAAAACCTAAGAAAAAAATTCCTGAAAAAAATACCATTATGGTTATTCCTAGAATAACAACGCCAACAAGCGATAGTGTATTAATGGAAAAACGCCCTCCAGCAGGTATTTGGGGAGGTTTATGGTGTTTTTATGAAGTAAGTGACAAAGATGATATTAATAGTTTATTGCAATCATTAGGCTTACAGGCCACAACCGCAGAAAATTCATGGCAAGAATTAGTCACCTTTAGACATACCTTTAGTCATTTCCATCTGGATATTTCTCCTATTATAATTGACTGTATTCAAGTAACGTCCAATTCACATTCTCAATGCAGTAATCAGGAAATTAATACTCAAGAAGTTAGCGAACCTAGAAAACAAAAATGGTATGATTTACACAGCGAAGCTAGCGTAGGTTTAGCTGCATCAACAAAAAAACTTATTGGCTTACTTCAAAATAACTAGCACTGTCTAGATAATGCCAATAATAAACGTCACAAAAACCTTATAACTAACAAGAGAGAATTATGAGCCGCACAGTTTTTTGTCAGAACCTAAAAAAAGACGCAGAAGGTCTTGGATTTCAACTATACCCAGGTGAAGTGGGTAAACGTATTTTTGATAATATCTCTAAAGAAGCTTGGGGACATTGGCAAAAGAAGCAAACAATGCTAATTAATGAAAAGAAAATGAATATGATGAATGCTGACGATCGCAAGTTTTTAGAAAGCGCTATGGTTGCTTATCTATTTGACGGTATAGAGCCAGACATCGAAGGTTATGTTCCTCCTTCATCAAAATAACCCATATTTTTTCGTATCGTCATTATATTATCGCCAATAAACAAAGTTAAAAGTTATTGGTAATGATGAAAATGAAGCCTAATTAATATTTTTAGCTAGAAAATATATATGGCGCTTCACTTAATAAATTCATTACCATATTCATTTTAGCAGGCAAGTTATTATTAAAAAGCCACTGTAATAGTTAAATAAACAGCAGTAAGCGTAAAAAAACAGCAAACAAACCTTTTTAATGAAAAACTTATAAAAAAACAGTTGACGAACAAAGAGAAAAACAGTCTAATAGCGCTCGTCTTAACGAGGTAACGAAAACACTTCGAAAAGCAATGCCCCGATAGCTCAGTTGGTAGAGCAGAGGATTGAAAATCCTCGTGTCCCTGGTTCAAATCCGGGTCGGGGCACCATTTACAGAAATGGTGGTCATTTATTATTAATTAATAATAAAAAGTATTATTTCGGTGCCAAAGTATTATCTTTGTAAATTAGTAATACTGCACACAGCTTTGTGTGCCGACTTAGCTCAGTTGGTAGAGCAACTGACTTGTAATCAGTAGGTCGCCAGTTCGACTCCGGCAGTCGGCACCATTTATAACAAAGCCTCAGCATATATGTTGAGGCTTTTTTATTTAGCAATACAAATTCGTTGATTTATAATCATCGAAGTTTAATTTTTAGTAGAACCAATTAGTTTAATATTGGTTCGGTGCCAAGATAATTAGTTCAATAGAATATAATTATCGCACACGTTTTCGTGTGCCGACTTAGCTCAGTTGGTAGAGCAACTGACTTGTAATCAGTAGGTCGCCAGTTCGACTCCGGCAGTCGGCACC
>NZ_JAUOPP010000029.1:0-56630 GCF_030547765.1 Colwellia sp. 6_MG-2023
TTGGTCGAAAGATCGGATCGTGGAACGGGCACTTAGTTCAATTTAATTAATTCTTATCCCGAGCTGAGGTTAATTACAAAAAAACCGCAATAGGTGAGCATAAACTGCAACCTGAATCGTTAATGATGGGCTATGGATATGATCCAAAGCTATCGGAAGGTGCAATTAAATGTCCTAATTTTCAAACATCAACGTTTGTCTTTGAATCAGCAGAGCAAGGTAAGCATCTATTTGATGTGTCTTCTGGGCGTATCCAACTTGAGGAAGGCGAAAAAGCCGGCTTAGTCTATTCACGATTCAATAATCCAACCGTTGAAATTGCAGAAAATCGTATTGCCATCTGGGATAATGCACAAGACTGTATAGTAACCGGTAGTGGTATGTCAGCTATCTCAACAACGCTGTTAGCGCTTTCTAAACCTGGCGATGTCATTGTTTATTCTGAACCTATTTATGGTGGCACAGATACCTTGATTAACGGTATGTTAACGCAAATGAATATTAAAGCGGTCGGTTTTATATCGAGTGAAGGCACTAAAGGGCTGGAAGAAGCATTAAAGACCGCCAGTGAAATGGGAAACATTTCTGTAGTTATGCTTGAAACCCCTGATAATCCAACAAATAACCTTGTTGATTTAATTAAGTGTCGTCATCTTATTGATGAAATATCTGAAAAACAACTCGTTAGACCGATATTGGCAGTAGATAACACTATGCTAGGACCATTATGGCAACAACCGTTAAATCATGGTGCTGATTTATGTCTCTATTCGTTAACCAAGTATGTTGGCGGTCATTCCGATCTTATTGGTGGTAGTTGTTCAGGTAATAAAGATTTGATCGCCAAAATCAGAAAAATCAGAAATTGCATCGGCACAACCATGGATTCACATACAGCTTGGTTGATATTACGTTCTTTAGAAACATTAAAAATTCGTATGCAAGCATCAGCCATTGGTGCAAAACAAGTGGTTGATTATTTAAATACGCATAAACAAGTAACACGAATTGATTACCCAGGATTATTAACCGAAGGTGATCCACAATATCAAATCTATAAAAAACAATGTACAGGCGCGGGCTCAACTTTTTCTTTTGAAATTAAAGGTGGTGAAAAATCTGCATTTAACGTATTGAATAAACTAAAATTAGTTAAACTTGCGGTTAGTTTAGGAGGAACTGAAAGCTTAGCACAGCATCCTGCTGCGATGACTCATTCAGGTGTACCAAAGGCACGTCGTGAATTAATTGGTGTTACCGATGGGTTAATTAGGATTTCAATAGGAATTGAAGAGCCTGCTGATATTATTGCCGATTTAGCACAGGCAATGAACGAGTTGTAACAGCTTGATATCCGGTGTTAATTCACGTAGTTATTAACATAAAAAAAGGGGTCAGTGATAAATGAATAGTGTTTTCATTCTTGAATATACAGACCTTTTAATCTAACCACCATACGTGACAAAATCAGCACTAAAAATCCTACTAATTTAACGGGGACACTCGCTTATAAAGCATTAGTTGAAATGCCAGTGTTGTTCAAATTTGAGTGACTGTCCCGTGTAATTTGAACCGTTTAAAACGCACGTTACAGAATCACACTCGTCGATTATCGCTGCTTTATGAGCAAAAAAAGCATCAACCTAATTGGAAGATGCTTCTTGATGATTATCGACAACATTCGGTTACAAGGGGGGATTCAGGCATACCTTCATCGATAATCGATGTTGATAAAGAAACTAAATTAAGATTGTCTCTTAAATCGACGTGATGCTAAACCAATCATTCCTAATGCAAAAATAGCAAGTGTCGAAGGTTCTGGAACTTGGGCAGTACCTGAGGAGTAAGAAACATTGGTCTCTAAATCAAGGGCTTGGGCGTACGGAGGGTAACTCTGTTCTGTATCGTAATATTGGGTCTGTATATGTGAATTCTGGCCTGGTGCTAACTGTGCGTATAAATTGTTTTTCAGCGCCCGGATCCATCCTACATGTGAGTTTGTATAGTTAATCACAACATTACTACCACTGAGTGCAAATACATCACTAAAATCCCCTCCGTTACCAATGTATGTGAAGTCGGCTACGTCATACCATTCAGTAATGCCTGCAATTAAGTTATATTGAAAACCCAAAATATTTGAGGACTGAACATCGTTGAAGTCGGTTGTGTTTTCAAACTCGATTGACAACGAATCGTTTAGTGATATCGCCGATGTCGATGACCACATACTTAAGTCATCAAACACAAATGTTTTGATCATTCCGGCTTGACTGCTAACACTTAATGTTAAAAGAGTGCTTAAAACTATGGACTGAAAGACTTTATTTTTCATTTGGTTCTCCGATTAGTATACTTATATTAACATGGGCTGTGTAGGCTTTAGCAACATTACTCACCATCAAACTAAGCAAAAATAAAGCCAATAATATAATGCCCAACAATTTCAATCGAATAAAAATATCACCCAACACTCAGAGTGTCGTAATGTAAAATAAACCGACACAAACCCATCTCCTAGTGACTGATTTGTAATCATTTTTGTTTAATATGTTATCCGCTGGTATTATCTCGAACTCAAGCTATTGCTTTTGTTGACGATAAGCCATATTTTTTGATATTAATGGATTTCGCATAAAACAAGGCAATAACGAATTTAATGAGGACACTCGCTTATAAAGCATTAGTTGAAATGCCAGTGTTGTTCAAATTTGAGTGACTGTCCTGTATGATTATTATCGTGAATTATGGATAATATACTGTTATATGAACCTAGAGGCTGGCATGTATTTATCGTCGAGCAATTATAAAAACGTTCTCCGAATAATTGGTTTTGTATTTATTTGTGTAGGTTTAATCATGGGATATTCTGCAATACAAACCATGTTAGATCCCAATGCTCGTGTTATTTTAAACGGTGTAAGCAGAAATGATGCTGAAGCAAAATTAACAGGGGTATTTGTTCCATGCATAATTACAGTTGTTGGTTTTTGGTTGTGTTTATCCAAAGGAAAATCGTTAACTAATTTACATAAAGCTAGAGAGTCCTTTTGGTCTATCTTCCATAGTAAATAGTTCATATAACAAGCGCCTGAACTCCGACAATGTTTAGTTGTCATGGTTTTGGCAAACAACGCAAAAAGCCACGCCAACACATTGCGTGTTAGGCGGGCGTTAAATAGCAATCAACATTAGGTGCAACATCCAGTATGACGATCCTTTTTATTGTTGGGTTTATTATGGCTTTAGGATATTCATGGATGATAGTTAGAATTTCCAACCCATATTTTATGCTTCTAGCCACGATGGGTTATCTGATTTTCTTCGTTCCTTACGGATTTACTGTCGAGGGACAGGAAAGATCATTTGGCAGCATCGACGGAGGAATGGGTAAGTTGTTGGGTATTATCATCGCGGTATTAGCAAGTGCTGTAGCTTCTATAGCATTATCAGAAATCAGGCAGCGCTATTTAACAAACAAAGCCAGCCGACGCTGAAAAGCAGCGCGGCTGCTTTGGGCGTTGAGGCTGTAGAATTTCTCCCAAAAGAGCATTTTATGCTCTTTTTCAATTAAACTCATTTGTATGAAAAACGTACTTATACGTGACGTTCGTCTGTGATCTAATAGTTATTATTCGCTCAAAGATAAATATGATGGCTAACTACAAACCTGACTTATCTTGCCAAAGTAAATTCATTCCGATTGATTTCTCACAGCAAATTATCCCCGGTACATTTGAATACGCACTTTCCCATATTGTGGACAATCACCTTGATTTATCGGGCTTCGAACAGTGGTATCAAAATGACAATGGCGGCGCAGCCGCCTATTCACCGTCTGTGATGTTAAAAATCATTCTCTTTGGGTGTTCGCGTGGTTTTATCAGTAGTCGCCGCATTGCTAATGCGTGTGAAACTAACATTACCTTTATGAGTTTATCGGGAGATGTGCAACCGCATTACACCTCAATAGCTTCGTTCGTTGCTCGAATGAAAGACCAAATAGCGCCTCTCTTTACGCAAGTTTTAATGATATGTGACAAAGAAGGTTTAATTGGTCGCAATATGTTTGCCATTGATGGCTGTAAGCTAAAATCAAATGCGAGTAAAGAATGGAGCGGCACATTCGACGAGTTAGGTCGTAAAAAAGCAAAGCTAGAGCGCGCGAGTAAACGTATTATCGAACGCCATCAATCTCAAGATGGCCTAAATGAAGCGTTAATAACACAAGACTTAAAACAAAAAGAAAAACTGGATAAAAGTGCAGAGAAAATCACTGAATTTTTAGCCACACATCAAGAAAAAACAGGCAGCAAAGGCAAACCGGTTAAAAGTAATATCACCGACCCAGACAGTGCGAAAATGACTACCTCAAAAGGCACCATTCAAGGCTACAATGGTATCGCGATTAATGACGATAAACACCAAATTATACTGCAAGCACAAGCGTGGGGCTCAGTAGGAGAGCAACAAACCTTACAGCCAGCCGTTGCACAATTAAAACAACAACTTAAGAAACTCAATACCCAAAAACAGACAAACGCGCAGACAATAAAGTTTACAGCAGACAGTGGGTTCAATAGTGAAGTGAATCTTGAATTTATGGCTCAAAGTGGCTTTGATACTTATATTGCAGACAATCAATTTAGAAAAAGAAATCCGCTATTTAAAGAAAGTGAAACATACGAAACAGCGCAAGAAAAGCGCCGACTAAAACGCAGTAAAGGCAAGCCACGGCTATTTACCTCAGACGATTTTCATTATGATGAAGTAACGCAAACATGTCGATGCCCAGCAGGTAACGACATGTGGCGAAGCGGTATAAATGTAAAAAGTCACAATCAACAATACACGCGATTCTGTGGTTACTTAAAAGATTGCAAAAGTTGCACACTGCAACAACAATGTATGAGAAAACCGCCAATAAAAACAGGACGGCAAGTTCAGTTTAAAAATGATGAATCGTGTAAACAGCTAAGCTATATTGACAAAATGAAGGTTAAAATAGACAGCCCAATCGGTCGACGACAATACAGTAAGCGATTAGGTGCTATCGAGCCAGTGTTTGGCAATATTACCGTCAACAAAGGCATGAATAGATTGACCTTACGCGGGAAGGAAAAGGTAAACACCCAATGGCAAATGTATTGCCTTGTTCATAATATTGAAAAGTTAAGAAACAACCTGCATTAAGGGTTAAAAGCCCAACTCCACATCATACAAATCGTTATAACACTGAATTATCAGATGTTAATCCACTATTTCGTTAAGTTAACGAAGTAAAAATAAAATCGTCAAAAACGTAAACGTTTTTGATTGTTTACTTTTAACAATCCGGTTAGAGTATTTTGATTAATAAATAATATAAAAACGAGTTATTCTACAAGCTCGTTATAAGTCTTGAGAGATATGGAACATTTTCTAGAAGATCACAATATTTCCGTAAAAGATGATACTGAAGCATTTGGTTTTAGTATTGCTGCTGGCAGTAAAATCACTTTTACTTCAAAGCAAGGAGATTTTAACGGGCTAAAGATGCGCATCCCGCCTCCAGAGTTTGAGGCATTAATGTTCTTTTCCGCATTTGAGGCTGCTGCAAGATCGGAAGTTATAAAGAAAATGGTAAAGGTAAATAAGTCAGCATTTGACTCAATGTTAGAAGTTGAAAGCTCCGATGACAATCATAAGAATTTCTTTGCAGCGTGCCAGAATTCAATGGCGGCAGTTGCTTTCTCAATAAGCGCCATCGAGTCCTGGGTAAATAAATCTATTGAAGTCTATGGCTTAAAGGATGGGCAACCGAGCGAGTTAATTTTACAACGGCCGGGAAAGTCAGATCGTAAAGTTTTAACGTCAAAGGTAGCTTCAGACTTGGCAATACCTTTGAGGGCAAAGCTATTTCAGCTAGTCCCTCAAGTATTTAATGTTCAGCCATTAAAAGCTCACAGTACATTACGATCAAATGTAAATGATCTGATTGATGAAAGAAATATAGTAATGCATATGCAGTCCAAATTGAGTCTTGAAGATCAAGATTTGGATAGGGTTTCTTACGCAGTTAAACTTTTCAAAACCAATTCCTTTCTAGCCCCAGAGCTTGTATTAAAGTATGTTAAATTTATATATTCAAAATCAGAGATACCAATGGCTTCATGGGTAAATGTAGCCGGTGCTGAAATTGAAGCTATCAAGAAAGGTTTAAAATGACTTATAACAAGGTCGTGCAATCTGACCTCTGGCCACTGTCACTTTTTGTGCAAAAAACGCACAAAAGCCGCCAGCAGCCTCCGGGAGTTGACGACGGCGTTGGCACATAAAGTTATAACTTCCACTATTGTGCACTTGAAACGGTTACCAAAAACCATATATATAATATGGTCATTAATCAAAAGGAGAATGATATGTCATCGTTAGCGCAAGCAAGTTGCCCTTGTAGAGGGTGTAATAAAACCGCAAGTACCGAACAACAAGTTGAAGAGTTATTTGGGCTAAGAAATATGGATGGAACTATTCGCGTGCAATCATATTGCCGAGAGTGCAGGAGTTTACACTGCGAAGCAAGTGATCCTAAATGTAATTAGCTAACTTTAAGGTAGGAGTTATGTTGTACCTACCTTTCTATGTTAAATTACACTTTTTCTTAAGGTTTAAATTAATAAAATGTCTAAAACTTTTAAAATGGATGCTGTTGAATGGTTAAAAACTTTAGATGATTCGAGTGTTGATTTATTCATAACCGATCCCCCTTATGAGTCATTAGAAAAACATCGAAAAATTGGTACCACAACGCGCTTAAAGAATAGTAAAGCTTCAAGCAATCAATGGTTTGATATATTTCCTAATACTAGATTTGAAGATCTCTTTACAGAAATTTATCGTGTATTAAAAAAAGGTTCACACTTTTATTTGTTTTGTGATCAAGAAACAATGTTTGCAGCTAAGCCTTTAGCAGAAAAAGTTGGATTTAAGTTTTGGAAACCAATTGTTTGGGATAAGTGCGCCATCGGAATGGGCTATCATTATCGAGCTCGTTATGAGTTCATTCTTTTTTTCGAGAAAGGAAAAAGAAAAATCAATGATTTAAGTATTCCAGATGTACTTGAATATAAAAGAGTTTGGCGTGGTTATCCGACTGAAAAACCGGTCGATCTTATCGAAGTTCTAATAAGACAAAGTTCAAGTGAAGGTGAAGTAGTTGTGGACTCTTTCTTTGGGTCAGGTTCCTGCTTGGTTGCAGCTGATAATTTATCTAGAAAATATTTAGGTTGTGACGTATCTGATTCAGCTCATGAACATTTCGCAAAGAGAATTCAAGAATCAATCAACGAATGTGCCTAACAAGTTGCTTAAACGGACACAAACAGCTGGCTGTGCTCGTTCCTCGCTATTATAGCCAGCTATTTTTAGCCGCTTAGCAAAGCGTTGAGGCTGTAGAATTTCTCCAAAAAAGGCGTATTTACGTCTTTTTTTATATTTCTTCAATTGTTTGTTTTTTAATCTTGAAGTAAGTTCCTCGCTGTGATCTAATAGATATTATTCACCGATAGCAAAATATCATGGCCAATTATAAACCTGATTTATCCTGTCAAAGTAAGTTCATCCCCATCAATTTCTCACAACAAATAGTCCCCGGAACGTTTGAATATGCGCTTGAACATATTGTTGATAATCACCTTGATTTATCGGGCTTCGAACAGTGGTATCAAAACGACAATGGCGGCGCAGCTGCCTATTCACCGTCTGTGATGTTAAAAATAATTCTCTTTGGTTATTCTCGTGGTTTTATCACTAGTCGCCGCATTGCTAATGCGTGGGATTTAACGGGGACACTCGCTTATAAAGCATGAGTTGAAATGCCTGTGTTGTTTTTTGTGTTTTAGTTTGGTGTTATTATCTATACAAGAGAATGAACAGTGATTAACTTTAGTTTGTCATTTTTAGTTGCAAAAGACGTAATAAAATTGCCAAACTAGTCATACATTATTCAGGTGTTAGTAGTATTAGTTCTATATGGGATATGTATTATGGATAGAAATCAAAAAAATAAAATTAAAGATCCAAGTCTGTTTGAGCAAGTGTTACCGACTGAAATGGGGTTAATGAAATCATTAGGTGAATCTAAAACGTTAATTATAATGTTGGTGGTATTTTTAACTTTATTTGGCGGGTTAGGTTTGTTTTTATTAAAAATGTCGACATGAGGTTAGTGGTATAAACTGCATACAAGTCATTTCAAAGGACAAAATACAGTTTTTTTTGCTCCTGCTTCGCGATTTTACCCAACCGTTTTTTTTCGCTTAGCAAGTGTCACTAACACCAAATTTACTATCTAGAGCTAGCCAAATACAACTCAAAAAACATTTATTCATCCTCAGCTCACATTCCTGTATAATCCCACGCATTAAAAAACTGCCTAATCGCTTATTCCAAGTAAAGCCAGAATTTGCACTAAAGACAGTTAAACCACCATTTATGACGCTGTAATACCTTATTAAACGATAAGTTAATGCATCGACAACGCTATACAGTTCAAGTTGAGAGAGCACATGACCGTAGAACAATTCGACCCAAGCACAAGTAACTCAAATAAAAGCCAAACAACCACGTTAGATATTCCATCTAAAATGATTGAAGAGCAAAGTAAAGCGACTGTCGCTTCAAATAATGAAACAGCACTTGTTTCGGGAGTCGCTGCAAAGGTAGGCTTCGTAAGTCTCGGTTGTCCTAAAAACTTAGTTGATAGTGAGCGTATTCTTACTCAATTGCGTACTGAAGGTTACGATGTAACTAATAGTTATGACGATGCTGAATTAGTGATTGTGAATACTTGTGGTTTTATTGATTCAGCAGTTCAAGAGTCTTTAGATACTATCGGTGAAGCGCTAGCGGCTAATGGTAAAGTGTTAGTTACCGGTTGTTTAGGTGTTAAAAAAGACGAAATCATAGAACTTCATCCTAATGTGCTTGGTGTTACGGGGCCGCATGCCTACGATGAAGTATTAACACAAGTACATAAACATGTTGCGAAACCGGTGCATAATCCGTTTATCGATTTAGTTCCGCCACAGGGTGTTAAATTAACGCCGAAACATTACGCTTATTTAAAAATATCAGAAGGGTGTAATCACCGTTGTACGTTCTGTATTATTCCATCAATGCGAGGTGATTTAGACTCTCGTCCAGTAGGTGATGTGTTAGGTGAAGCAAAACGCTTGGTTGACTCTGGTGTTAAGGAATTATTAGTTATTTCACAAGATACTTCTGCTTACGGTGTTGATGTTAAACACAAAACAGATTTCTGGGAAGGTATGCCAGTTAAAACACACATGCAGCAGTTGTGTGAAGAGCTAGCAAAGCAGGGTGTTTGGATCCGTCTACATTATGTTTATCCTTATCCACATGTTGATAAAATTATTCCGTTAATGGCTGAAGGTAAAATTCTGCCTTATTTAGATATTCCGTTCCAACATGCCAACAAGCGCATTCTTAAGCTAATGAAACGTCCTGGTAGCTCAGACCGCGTATTAGAGCGTATTGCTAAGTGGCGCGAGATTTGTCCTGAGTTAGTGATTCGTTCTACTTTTATTGTTGGTTTCCCGGGTGAAACTGAAGAAGAATTTGAAGAGCTACTTAACTTTTTAGAAGAAGCACAATTAGATCGTGTAGGTTGTTTTAAATACTCACCAGTTGAAGGCGCAACCGCTAATGCATTACCTGATCATGTATCAGATGAAATAATGGAAGATCGCTTACAGCGTTTTATGGCTGTGCAAGCGCGAATAAGTGCTGAAAAATTACAAGCACGTATTGGTCAAGAGTATTTAATCTTAGTTGATGAAATTAATGATCTTGGTATTGTTGGCCGTTCATACATGGATGCACCAGAGGTTGATGGTAAGGTTTATTTGTCTGATGATTACGATGCTAAGCCAGGTGATCAAATTTGGGTGCAAATTATCCATGCTGATGAGCATGATGCTTGGGGCGTTCGCGTAGAAGATGAAGAAGGTTAATGCCTTAGGTTAGCGCCTTCGATTAATTTGACCTTGTAACGATATCGCTATAATTACATACTTTGAACCAAGAATTTCTTTAAAGTATGTAATTAATGTTAGAAGTGACATTATATAAAAACGAGTGTTTACTAATTTATTGAATGTTTGTTAATAGCATGGTTGAAGCGCACTTTGCGTTCACGTCTGCGAATAGACTCTTGGCCTAATATATCTTGAGTATTTACATCACTTAAGGAAGTATCACTTTTTCTAGTGAGATCGCCATCGGCTATTAATGATAAGTAGCGCGAAGCACAAACTCTTAAGAAAGAAGTAAAGTTGCTAATGTCATAATCAGCATCAAGAGACTCATGATACAACTTAGTAATCATTTGATTTACCGTCATTTGATCACGAAACGATAACTCTTCTAATATTTCCCAAAAAAAGGTCTCTAAACGAATTGATGTAACAACTCCGTCTATACGAAGTGATTTAGTTTTATAGGCCCATAATTGATTATCGGCATTAATGAAAAGTTGACACATGGTGACTCTCTAAATATTAATTATGCCCACGCCACTTAAAGCTTCATGTGGCGTGGGCATATATAGTTATGTTAAAGCAAGGCAACAAATTGCTTTAACATAGCTGGATGAGCAGGCCATGCAGGAGCTGTTACCAGCTTACCGTCAGTAATTGCTCCATCCATCGGTAACTCTATATATTCTGCACCAGCCATTTTAATTTCTGGTTGACAAGCTGGGTAAGCAGATACTTTTTTGCCTGTAAGCACACCAGCAGCAGTGAGTAACTGAGGACCATGACAAATTGATGCGACCGGTTTATCGCTAGTGAAAAAATACTGAATTATTTCCAGAACTTTTGCATTTAAGCGTAGATACTCAGGGGCTCTGCCACCTGGTAGGTATAACGCATCGTAATCTTCGACAGTAATATCGGCAAAAGAGGCATTAAGCTCAAAGTTATGACCACGTTTTTCTGTGTAAGTTTGGTCACCTTCAAAATCATGTATTGAAGTAGCAATCATATCTCCAGATTTTTTATCAGGGCATACGGCATCTACTTCATGCCCCATTGCTAATAAAGCTTGAAAGGGGACCATGTTCTCATAGTCTTCAACAAAATCTCCCGTGATCATAAGTACTTTAGCCATTTGTAAATCCTTAATATAGTTATAATAGAATAACATTCGTTAAATGAGTTAAGGTTCCTCTAATGAATGCATTTTGCAACATTCATTAAATCATCATAACTAAAACACAGGTAATATAGGAATACTACATTTGTATTTTTTATTAATGAACGGGCTATCAATAGAATTTACCATTTTAAAAAGTCAGGAAAAATTGAAATATTTACGTGAATATAAGTAGTTCATGCCAAAGACCATGAAAATGGTTTAAACGGAAAGAGTTTTTTACGTTTGAATTAGGGATAAAATAGAAGATTAATTTTTTTTAATAGGCTTAGCTCTTTATGTTGAGCCTTACAGTAACGTATAATATGACAAAATCAAAGTCTTTAAAGAGAGTAATATGTCATCAGCAAGTGCAGTTCATATATTGGTAAAATCGGAAAAACTTGCAAGAGAGATTATAAAGCTTCTTGCTAAAGGAGAACCTTTTGCCAAGTTAGCAAAGAAACACTCGATATGTACCTCTGGTAAAAAAGGAGGCGATTTAGGTGAGTTTAAAAGAGGACAAATGGTTAAAGGCTTTGATGAAGTTGTCTTTAAAAGACCAATACTGAAAGTTCATGGGCCAGTAAAAACAAGATTTGGATATCATATTATTAAAACGCTTTACCGAACTTAGCTGAAATTAGCCTAACCTAGCGATTGGTATATCAGTATTCTGCTTCACGGGTGTTTTATATAAAAACATTGAATACGAAGCAGGTAAACCTAAAAACCCGACTATAAATCGGGTTTTTTTGTGGCTAATGGTTTATTAGGTTATGTATTTGCGGGTAATGCTTGTTGCGGTTAGTAAAAGCGATGGTCGATTTTTTTAAATAAGCGTTAAATTAATGGACTCGGCATTGAACTAAAATAGCGTATCAATCGTATAAGTAGTAATACATTATTAAAACTAATTCAAAGATAAGTTTAAAGACGAATTCAGGTTTATTAGGACGTTTTATGAAAGCATTATTACTCGTGGCTCATGGCAGCCGAAGAAAACAATCTAATGAAGAAGTTGCTATATTAGCTGAAAAATTAAAAAGCCAATGTTCAGCGCAATACACTATTATTCATGCCGCTTTTTTAGAATTGTCAGCACCTTTAATACCTGATGGTATAAAGGTATGTGTTGATGATGGCGCAACATCAATTATTGTACTGCCTTATTTTTTAAATTCTGGGCGTCATGTTATTGAAGATATTCCAAGTATGATTAATGAAACAAGGGCGTTATACCCAGATATTGAAATAAATGTTGCGCCGCATATAGGGGCTTCACCACTTATTATGGATTTGTTAATTGCCTCTGCAAATACTACTGTAACTAACATGGCTTAATTAAAATAACATATACATACGTTATCTATGCATATGTTACTTTAACTAATACTTATTTTTATCTAGCGTTAATGAGTCATGCAAGTAATGTTAAAGTCTCATTATCGTTAATTTATTATTTTCAAATCATACTGAGTAAACAAATGAAATATCAAGGAAATTCCAGCTTCACCCATAAACAACAAGATAAGATTGGAATACTGATTACTAATTTAGGCACACCTGACGCGCCTAAAAAAACTGAGTTAAAAAGATATTTACGAGAATTCTTGTCAGATCCACGTGTTGTTGAGACTCCGCGTTTGCTGTGGTGGATGATCCTTAACTTGGTTATTTTAAATATTCGTCCAAAACGTTCTGCTAAAGCGTATAGTACTGTTTGGACAGAGCGTGGCTCACCGTTATTATTTCATACTCAAGATCAAAGTGATGGGTTGAATAAAGTACTAAAGCAAAAATATGGCGAGAATATAGTTGTTGAATTTGCCATGCGTTATGGCTCACCTTCCATCGATTCAGTGATTGATAACATGCTAAATCAAGGCGTACGTAAATTATTAGTGTTACCGCTTTATCCGCAATATTGTGCTTCTACCACAGCATCTACTTTTGATGCCGTAGCAGCAAGTTTAGCTAAAAAACGTTTAATACCAGAATTACGCTTTATTAACCATTATCATGATTTTCCTGAGTATATTGAAGCTGTAGCAGACAAAATTCGTCAACATTGGGAAAGTAATGGCCGAGCAGACAAGTTGATTTTCACTTACCACGGTATTCCAAAACGTTATCTGCTTAATGGTGACCCGTATCATTGTGAGTGTTATAAAACGTCTCGATTACTCGCAGAAAACTTAGGCTTGAATGAAGATGAGTACCTAGTTAGTTTTCAATCACGCTTTGGCCGTGAAGAATGGTTGCAACCCTACACAGACAAAACATTGATAGAGTTAGCGCAACAAGGCGTTAAATCAGTGCAATTAGTTTGCCCAGGTTTTTCAGCAGACTGTTTAGAAACCATTGAAGAAATCGGTATCGAAAATCGTGACTACTTTATGGACGCAGGCGGTGAAAGGTACGAGTATATTCCTGCACTAAATGCAGAATCAACGCATATTGATATGATGGCGAAACTAGTAGAGCAACATTTACAAGGTTGGTCTGTTAATAGTGACACAGCTCAGCGTTTTGAATTAGCGACAACGTTAGGTGCAAAGGACTAATTTTAACCAGCTAAATTGTAATAACACCAAACGTATGGGCACAAGTATATGAACACAGAGCACATAAATAAGATTAATCCCAAAGCACTGATACACAGTAAGTGGACTAAGGTTGAGGTGACAAAAAAAGAAAAGCATTTTGTTATCACAATAGTTAAGTTTGATGAACAGCAAAACGTGATTGAATGCGTGATAGAAGCCGTAATGACCAAGAATGAATATAGTATTGACTGGCGTGAGCTAAAATTGCGTGATAAGTGGCTTATGGGTTGGCAGTAGTTTGTTTAACATCATTTCAGGATAAAATAGATATGATTATGGTTTGATTTCTTATAATTCGACTCTAGCGTTGTTGTTTTCTCAAACCATCATCAAGTAGTAGTTTTGCTATTGAGGAATAAAATTTTAAAAAGCATCGGTATAGCAGCATAAATTAACCAACTTATTGATACCTGTTCCTTGTGTGATTAAATTGTTTCTGATTGAAAGGTACGCTCACGGAACAGGCATTTAGTTCAATTTATTATCTCGAACTGGGTTACTTATAAACTGAGTAGGTTCAATAAAGTTAATATAATATTTACCATAAGTGGTACACCACAAAAAAGAGTTATTAACTATGCTGCATCATAATACGAGTTATTAAGCTACGCCTATTTAGAAGCTGACTCTAACTCCAGGTAATACATTTTCTAAATATTGTAAATCTGATATTTTAGATTTTAAATGCAAATCAAACCATTTCACCAAGGCTAAGTTAGTTACATGATGAACTTTTTGAGCATATCCTCTAGGCTTTATATTATGAGGGAATTCCAGCACATTCAAATCTAAAAAAGGAGATAAAAAAGCAATATCTGTAAACCCTTGATGGCGAACACCAGGGATTAAAACTTGGCTATGTGGAGCATGCCAGCGCTGCATAAGATAAGGTCTATCTAAACGGTTAATTTCACTTTTAGTACTCGCGATCCATAACATAGGTACATCTTGCACTTGCTGCCATTTTGTCCCCCAAGTTGTCCCGTCTATGTTTGCCATTGCCATACAATGTTGGTATAAACGACAAAATTCAGTTGCTGTAGGTCCACCAAATGACATACCTAACGCTGCCAATTTATCAAAATTCATTGCTTGAACTAAAGAAGATTCTTTCTGCTCTGGCATTTGTAAAAACTCAATAACTGAAAACAAATCATCCACTCTAATAGGGAGGTCTCTACTGAACCCTTGTGGAGTGTCAATAATATTTTGAAAAGCTTCTGCGAATTTTTCTTGCTCGGTATCAAAGCTTCCATTATCAACAATTTGATGAATTACCTGATAATTATGAGTAAGTATTTTTTCAAACTGTAATGTGTCTTCAAGCGAACTAGATTGAGCACTACTTAAGGTTACGTCAGTTCGTATTAATTCTGTACCATCTGGCAGCACTGAATGCGGCATTTCGTAAGAATGATTAACGCCAATAACAATGTAACCATGGCTAGCCAAGTCTTGTAATGTGGTATTTGAATAATCAATATGCGCACGATGACCATGAGAAAACAGCAGAACGGGATACTTTTCTTTATGCTTTGACACCGAAGTACCAGCATAAGCATGTAATTTTGCCTCTTCCAAAGATTTCGTTAACGGTTGTTTTAAAAAACCTATAGGTCCAAATTGACTAATCCTTTTGGCATGAACCTCGGCCATATTGGTAGAAGTATAGTTAGCTAATTGAGGTTTAGGTTTATAATTGCCTTTATCTAGTGTTTGCCAGTTATCTGTGGGATACCAAATTTTGATATGCAATTGACGTTTATCATTAGCTTGTAAGGTATATACCTCATCTCTATTAGTCTTAATTTGCCATTCACTTACCGCGACAGTATATGGACCCGTTGGTTTTGGTAGTACGGGAGGAAATGTTGCCCAGTTAATAAAAATAGCCATGAGCACGGTATATCCTACGAGGCAATATAAAATCCAGCCAGATATACGAACGGCCCAAAAACGCTTTCTATTAGATAAAATATTAGGGCTAGATATTAGCAATCTTAACCCGATTACTAGCATAAAAAATATAAATGATAACGCAAAATAGATAAAACTTGACATAATAATCTTCCAGATCAATAGAACGTTTTTAATATATAAAAGCTATTATGGAGGCTGTAGTAAATACAATACTTTCAATTCCATCATCAATAACCTAATCCAATACGAAACTGGATAAAATTGTACTTTCTTATCAACCTGCAATATTGGCTAATTGAGAAAATACAGCTGCAAGTGCAAATGGAATATAGACTCCAATAATTTGAGTTACAACAGCCATTAATAATGCTATTGGTACTAAATTTCTATTATAATAACTTGCCACTAAGGGGCTAGTTACAATACCACCTACATTAGCAATGCTGCCGATAGCCAAATAGGCTATAGGAAGTTTAAATAATCGACCTAAGATAATAACAACTATTGCATGTACTAATAACCAAAGTAGGCCTGATTTTACAAATACCCAAACACTAGACAATACCGAAAAATCTAATTGTGTTCCTAAACTTGCTAGCATAATGTATAAGAGTAAATAGCCTAGATTTGATGCCTCGTTTTCTGCTATTACAATTCTTTTACTTGCTGATGCTATTACACCAAATGCAGCAATTAACAAAATTATCCAGGTTGCGTTTGAAATTATAATAGGGTTTCCCAATTCAGGCAGTATGCTAGAAATCCCCACAGCTAATATTAATACGCTAATACCTAAAGCAACTAAGCCACTGAATTGAGATAAAGATAATCCATTTGATGATGTTTCATTTTGGTTATCGTCATTTTTTGATGTTTTATTTTTTGGTATTTCACTTTCATTCACGCCTAACCAATGATTAATTTTATTTTGATAATTGCCTAGGGATAAAATCAATAAAAGCCATAAAAATCCCACAAGGGTTTGCATCAATAATAATGGAGCAATGGTATCAGCTGGTGCTTGTAATCCCTGTTGCACAGCAACACCATTAGCCGTTCCTCCTATCCACCCTGCAGCTATAATTGCAAATCCTTGCCATAAACTCTCATCACCATCGGGGATAAATACAAGTCCAACGACAAGGCCACCTATCACAATACCTAAAACTCCAATGATAAGGGCGAGTCCCGCTTTGCGACCTATATCGCTTAAACCTCGTAATCGGCAACTAGCAATAAGATAAAATAGGGATAATGGTAAACACAAATGAGCTAGTTGCTCATAGATCGATAACTGTCTTGGGAACACATTAAAACCTGTTAGTGCGGCGGGTACGAGTACCAACCAAATAACTAAAGGTAACGTTCGAAATAAAGGTCGAAATATAGGCTGTTCACTTAACCAGCTTAAACCACATACTATAAGTAACAATAAGGGAATAATTTGAAATGGTGTCGTTATAAACGCTATTTCAGTACCTGTAATCCCTGTATCCATAAACACCTCAATATTACTGTTGCAGCTAAAATTTTATTTTACATGTTAAAGTAACCCTAGTTGAATGTATCTATTATATTTAAATAATTTATTTGTTCAAACAAATTATTTAAATATAGCTATTTAAATAAGCCATATTTTAGAATACTGTTCAAGTTTAATTATTCAAGCTATCGATTAACTATGAGGATAGAACCTAGTCAGTTATCTCCATTAATGCTAAGCGCCATAAGCTGGTCATAATTTTAAGCTTCTTTTCGGTTATTCTTGAGCGAGTAAAATTACGTCGAAAATGTAATCCAGTAAAAAAGGTTTCTACCAAAAGTAATACATCCATTAAAGATTGCTGAGGTGCATCAGGATAAAGTGTTCTTGCTGTAGATATGACAAGCTCGGCTGTAGCAGAGGTTAAATTAGTAATTATTTCACGGCTTTCTAATGTTGCTGCCTCGTCGTGTAAACATGCTATAGCGATTTCATGATTAAGAATTGCACTACTGGTATTTGCTGATTGCCAAAGAAAAAAAATCAAATTTTGCAAATCATTATGATTATAATCATCTCTCAGTAGTTCTTTTTCGCAAAGAGATAAAAACTGTACAGATGCGTACCTAATTGACTCTACAAACAAAAATTCTTTACTGCCAAATAAATGTTGTGCAGATCCCCATGCAGTGCCTACTTCAAGACATATTTTTTTAGACGTTACCATATGCATTGGATTTTTTTTAGCAAGTTCTAATACAGCTTTAATGAAGCGTTTTCTGGTTTCTTGACTCCGAACTTGTACTGCACGTTTAACTACAGAAGGGGAGGACATACTCATATTCACGGTTCCTTTTTTGAGAAGCATTGTACCTTAGACTTCCTATTGGAGAAATAGGTTTTAATTTCAAAGCGGTCAATAAATAAAAAGCCTCATGAAGGAAAGCATGGATTATGCTTATCTTCACAAGGCCACTAACACATTCTCCTTTTAATAGACATTTAGCTCATGTTTTTTCGATAGAGTTCATATTAAAATGTCATTTCAATTCCGGCGCCTACCTGGCGAGATTCTCGTAGTCGACCAAATTGTAGGTCACCTTCATAAGTAAGACGAGTAAGGGCTACCTTATCGAATAAGTTTTTAACAAAGATAAATGCACGATAATTATTCATCTCGTATGACATATTTAAATTAACCAAGGTGTAACCAGGCAATTCTAGTGTATTTTCATTATCTTCCCACGATTTCCCTGTATAGCTTAGATTAGCTGAAAAATATATGCCGTTGTTAAAACTGTATGCACCACCGGCAGAAGCCGTTAAGTTAGGGCTTCTTGCGAATTCATTACCACTATAGTCACTTTCATTACTAATAAACTTATCAAATTTAGTTTTAGAATAACCAATGCTAGAGTACAGGTCGAAAGCGTCTAATTGAGTACTTAGCTCTAGTTCAAAACCTTGTACACTCGAAGAACCTGCATTAGTAATAGTTGTATCATCTAAACTTGAACCAAATGAGCCGTATACACTGACTTGTTGCTCTTGCCAATCTATATAGTAAGCATTGACATTTGCTGTAACAGTACGATTGAACCATTGTGAACGAAAACTAAACTCATAGTTATCAGTATATTCTGCGTCATAATTAAAAAACTCTGGTGAGCCTGTTCGTAAAACCTCAATTATATTTACCCCTGAACCGCCTGGACGGTAACCTCGACTATAAATCAAACCTAATGATAAGTCTTTATTGACGCTATATACTGCTCCTAGCTTAGGTAGTAGCTCACTCCCACTTGCGCTAGAATTTGATTCCGGCAGTGGTGGGATAATACTTAAGTCTATATCTTCTACTCTAACTCCAGTTGTAGAACGGAAGAAATTATTTTCTTCATAATCAACGCGTAAACCTGCTTGTAGTTCTAACTGTTCTGTGGGTTGATAGCTGATATCAATGAATGTTGCGTAGTTGATTATTTCTTCTTTTAATGGAGCGCTCGAACTCGCATCAAGCCCCAATAACTGCGTATTTAAAATCCCAGCTTCAAAAACCCCGCCTCTATCTTGCTCGTTTTCAACGTGAGAATAATATAAACCTGTTAATGTTGACCAATTATCACCTCGATAAGTGAGTAAAAACTCTTGTGTTAAAAGTTGATCATTGAAGCTACCAAAAATAACCCTTTGTTCATTTTGACTGTCTGATTCTTGAAATGGACCAATGTTGGTAACATCTGAATTCTGATAAGCAGTTACTGATTTAAGATCTAAAGAGTCGCTTAATTCATAATCCATATTTAAAGATATCATACTAATCCCATCTGCTTTAGCTATCGTAGGGGAAGCTGCTATAGCAATACGAGATTCAAAATCAGGTCCAATAACCTCTACTTGGCCGTCAGTTTTATCGGCGGTGATCTTGCTAAATGCTAAAGTTGCACTTAGATTATTAAAATCTTCTGGTTCAAATAATAACTTACCGCGTATTGTTGTTGCATCTGATTGACCATATTTTTTATCTTGCAGAGTAGAATTAATTATTTCTCCATCGCTGCTACTATGATCTACTGAAAAACGAACCGCTAATTTATCATCAAGTAGTGGTCCTGTGACTGCTACTGATGTTTGCAGGCTATTATTCTGTCCGTAACTTAAACGTGCTTTTCCACCCCAATAGTATTCTGGGTCATTAGTGTTTAGCAATACAGCACCTGCTAATGAGTTACGTCCTTGTACCGTTGTAACTGGGCCACGTAAAACTTCAACTTGTCCAACGTCCCAATTAGATAGCGCAAAACGTTGAGCTTGTTCACTTAATGCCACACCATCAATGTAATACCCGAGTACGGTGCGATTAGTAGGAATACCGCCCGTAGGGCCTTGCTTGCCAATACCGCGAATCGACAAATCTCCTTTAGTATTTAAATCTACATTACCTACTCGAAGTAATGCTTCTTCTAAGTCTAATACAGACTGTTTCTCTAATATATCACCTCGTAAAACGACAACGCTGGCTTGGGTTTCTTGAAGTGTCTTACCAAGTTTTTCAGCGGTCACTATAATTTTCTCTAGTTCATCTTCTTGAGCTTGCAACGGAAGGCTTATTAGACTGCTAATTGTTGTCGCAGCTATTAAACATACAGATCTGCTTGTGGATTTATTTTTTATTTTCATCATTTAACCTATTTTCCTTATTTTATTAGTCGATTCGTTGTTGTTGGTCGTATATTTTCTAAACACTATATTAACTAAAAAATTTATTTGTTCAAGCAAATAAATTCATTGCATAGTTCATACATAATTAGCTATAGTAAGAAAAAGCTTAAATAAGGAATAAGTTCAATATGAGCACAGCTAAGTTTTTTAGTGAAAATTATCAAGAAGCAAGACTTCGATTTGTTGAAGCAGCTTCATTACTAAAAGCAAATTTGAAAAGTTTTACTCTTCCGAAAATACTAGCTCCTGACGGCAGTGAGCTTTGCATTGACACTGCATGGGTTGGTCGCGCTGATGCTAAAGTGATTTTACTATGTATTAGTGGTACACATGGTCCAGAAGGCTTCTGCGGATCAGCGGCACAATTACAAACACTAACAGATGGCAGCATTGATAATCTACCAGAAGATGTAGCAGTGTTATTTATTCATGCTCTAAACCCTTATGGGTTTGCTTATATGAGTCGCTACAATGAAAATAATGTCGATTTAAACCGTAATTGGATTAACTTTGATGACATACCGAAAACATCTGCTTTATGTCAGGAATTAAATAGCCTCTTGCCTCCAATTGATAAGTTTAACGAGCAACATTTTAATAAGGCCTTACAAAGCCTGGCAAAATTACTTGAGAAACATGGTGGTTTAGCCGTTGAAAATGCACTTGGGGCAGGCCAGTACAGTATACCAGAGGGACTTGGATATGGGGGTAAAGAGCGCGAATGGTCAAGCGTTATATTGGCCGAAATTCTATCATCGTTAAACCCTAGAACACAGAAAATTGCTTATTTAGATTGGCATTCACTAGTGCGTAGTGGCACCGACGACATGGTTTATTTATGTTTTAATAAAACAGATGACCCTCTTTTTAAACGCTGTGCTAGTTGGTGGGGGGATCATAATATTCGTACTGAAGCCGTAGCTGAAAAGTGGAACAAAGGCTTAGGCCGTGAAGGAGGGCGACCTGAACGACATGGCTTGGTTATGTGGGGCGTTCAAGATGCAACACAAGCATGCCAAGAAGTTGCTGGAGGTGTCGTCGAATTTACTGATCAACCTTTAGAGCCGCTTTTACAAAAACTGGAAAATATGCGAGCAATGTTACTTTCAAGATACTTTGCTCACAATCGAGATCTTTCTTCGGAGTATAACCAATCACTGTATTTGCAAAGTCGTGAACTGTGGGCACCTAGTGACCAATCTTGGCGTGAGTTACAACTACAACACGCCCAGCGTATCTTTAACGCAACCTTAAATGGCGCTGCCATTTGGGCCAACGAAACTAGCGATGTGGAGACTAATAATGAGTAAAGATTCATATGATAATATTCGAATCATTGACGAGCTCGGCGTCAGTAATATATTGACTATTGAACGTGCAGCTAATGCGGTAGAAAATGTATTTGCGAATATGTACACAGGCAGTGCTAGAAACTTTCCAACTATACGAGAACAGTTACTTTATGCCGATGCAATATATGGCTTCAAGTCAGGATTTTATCAAGGCCCTAACGGTGGTCCAATATTAGGTTTAAAGTCTGGCGGATATTGGCCTAATAACCAACAGAACCAACTAGCAAATCATCAATCTACTGTTATTCTCTTTAACCCTGACAGCGGGCAGCTTCAAGCGCTCGTTGCCGGCAACTATTTAACAGCACTGCGTACAGCGGCTGCCAGTGCTGTTTCGATCAAATATTTAGCTAGAGAAGATGTAAAAACGTTAAGTATTATTGGTGCAGGCGGTCAAGCAGAGCATCAATTACGAGCTGCATGTAAACAACGTTCGTTCAATCGCTTATTAATTGCCAATCGTAATCAAGAAAAAGCGATTCAATTGGGCAATAAACTCAGTGACCTCAATTTAGATATTGAAATCGTAAACTTCCAAACAGCCTGTGAGCAAGCTGATGTGCTGATTACTATTTGTTCAAGTTGGGAAGCAATTGTTCAGCACCAATGGATACAACCTGGGACCCACATTGCTTGTATGGGCACTGATACAAAGGGTAAACAAGAGGTTGATATCAACACTTTAATCCATGCTCAAATATTCTGTGATGAACTAGAACAAGCGATAAGCATAGGTGAATGTCAGCATGCATTTGCAAGTAATAAACTTAAACGTGACGAAATAAACAGTTTGGGTGCGGTGATCGTTGGTGAACATCCAGGTCGTCTTGACCAAAACAGCATTACCCTTTTTGACAGTACAGGCGTGAGCTTACAAGATTTAGCTTGCGCACAATTAGTTTTAGACCTTAAAAGTGAGTTAACAATATGACCATTGCCATCAAATTTGAGAATATTACCGCTGCAGCACAACGTTTAGAAGGTGCCGCAGTACATACACCATTACTTGAAAATGCCAAGCTAAATAAAGTAGTAGGTTGCCGAGTACTCATTAAACCAGAAATTCTTCAACATGCAGGTTCATTTAAGTTTCGTGGCGCCTATAATCGTTTAAGTCAGCTAAATGTCGATGAAAAAAAACGAGGCGTTGTCGCTTGGTCATCAGGTAATCATGCTCAAGGTATTGCCGCAGCTGCCCAATTATTAAATGTAAATGCGACTATTGTTATGCCTAAAGATGCGCCTCAAATTAAAGTGCAAAATACTTTATCCTATGGGGCTAATATCCATTTTTATGATCGTTACACAGAAAGCCGTGAGGAAATTGGCCGAGCATTGACCGAAGAAAAAGGAGCAACTCTTGTTCCCTCTTATGATGATCCAGATGTCATTGCCGGACAAGGTACAGTAGGTTTAGAGTTGGCTCAACAAGCTCAAGCGTTAAATGCTATACCTAAAAAGGTTTTGATCCCTTGTGGTGGTGGTGGTTTATGTGCTGGTAGTGCAATGGCTATTAGTCAAATTTTACCCAATAGTGAAGTTTGGGCCGTAGAACCACAGGATTTTAATGATACCCAACGTTCACTGGCATCTAAAGAATACCAATCTAATTCCCAAGAAAGTCGATCAATTTGTGACGCACTATTAGCACCAACGCCAGGTAGCTTAACTTTCCCTATTAACCAACAATATTTGGCAGGCGCGTTAGCAGTAACTGATGAACAAGTACAAGAAGCGGTCCATTTTGCTTGGAAACATCTTAAATTAGTTGTTGAGCCTGGTGGAGCAGTTGCATTAGCAGCCTTACTTAGTGGAAAAATAGACGTAACAGACAGCTCTGAATGCATAGGGGTAGTACTAAGTGGTGGTAATGTGGATCCTGAGCTGTTTCAGCAATGCATACAAAATAGGGAGTAAACATTATGAGAATCAGCAACAGGCGTCCATTAAGTAATGCCTTGGTTATGCTTCGTGCTTTTTTTATATTATGCTTTTTTACGTCAACGAGCAGTTGGGCTGAATTAGTTTACCGTAACGCTAATATCACTATTGGTGCCAATCAATATCAAGGTAAATTAGGGTATCTGGTTGCGCCAGAAAACCGTAATAACCCTGATAGTCGTTCTATTAAAGTTGCATTTTTACAAATTCAGAGTCAAAAACCATCTGTGAAACAAGCCGTATTTCGTTTTCATGGTGGTCCAGATAATGATGCTCAGTTAGGTGAGAAACTACCGTTAGATTTCTTAAGCCAATTGGATTTTTCGCAAACCTCAACTATCGATATTGATTTTGATATCAGTAAACGAGCTTATGCGCAATTTTTGAATTTTTCTGATTTAGTGCTAATTGACGGCAGAGGAATGGGGTTGTCTCAACCACATTTAGCTTGTCCAACATCTCCCGAACCCGTTGAATTAATGAAGCCCTTTGCTGAACGTCAACTAATTATGAAAAATTTGTTGCTTCAATGTAAAGATTGGTTAATTAGTACAGGTGCTGATTTAAAAGGTTACAACTTAGTAGAAATCACGGAGGATATTGAGGCAATCCGCAGTGATCTAGGTTACCCTAAAATATCGATTTACGGTGGTAGTTTTGGTACGCAAACCGCATTCGCATACCTAAAAAAATATTCTCATCGAGTGAAAGCAGCGGCTTTAGTTGGCATTGAAGGTTTAGCTCATAGTTATGACCGTCCAGCCCAAGTTCAAGCTGCTAGCTTAAAACTAATTGATATGATGAACCAAGACGAAGCACTGACGGATATATTGCCGGAAGGCGATATGGCTTACACCCTAAACAGTATTTTCAAAGAGTTACAAGACAACCCTCGCTCTTATAAGATTAAATCACCCGAAGGGAATACACTAGAAATTCCTTTTAATGCTGATACCGCTAGAATTTTACTTTCTGCCAATGGAATGTTGCTCAAACGAGGTGACACCAAAGAAAGTCGCGGCGGAGGTGCAGCGGCCATTCCACCCATAGCGTTAGCGCTTTATCATAAAGTTTATGATGGTATTGCCAAAGACATCGAAAAAAATTATGTGAAATTTCGAAATAATAGTGTATTTAACGCGGCGGTTAACTTAGTTGATTGTGCTTCTTCCGGCAGCAACGAACGGTTAGAGGAAATAAAGCAAGATGTAGCAAGTATTCCTAACTTCTATGTTGATTCTTTGTCTTATGGTGGACTACAAGGTGCGTATCCCGATCTTTATTGTCAATATTGGGGCGACATAAAACTTCCTAACAGCTTTCGAGATAAGTTCAGTAGTCCTACTCCTATAATATTAATCAATGGACGTTTTGATGGCGCAACTCCCCTTGATAACTCAAAAGAGATCCATCAACAAATGCCAAACAGCCATTTGATTTTAGTGGCAAATGCAGCTCATACGAGTGATGAAATTTTTTACTATCAACCAGATTTATTACAGCAAACCTCTGAATTTTTGCAAACGGGAAGTATTCCAAAAAATTTACCCTCTGAAGTCTCCTTACCCCCTGTTAAATTTAAAACTCTACCTAGTTGGGTAGTCTTTTTATTTAATATCGGGTTAGGAAACCAACTAATGGCTTTACAATAATAGTAATTAATAAAGTATAGATAACCTGAAAATTACTAACAATAGAGCTCAACGTTTTGAATTAGCGACAACGTTAGGTGCGAAGGACTAATTTTAACAAGCTAAATTGTAATAACAGCAAACTTACGGGCACAAGTGTATGAACGCTGAGCATATAAATACAAAGTATATAAAGACAAAGCACATAAATAAGATTAATCCCAAAGCACTGATACACAGTAAGTGGACTAAGGTTGAGGTGACAAAAAAAGAAAAGCATTTTGTTATCACAATAGTTAAGTTTGATGAACAGCAAAACGTGATTGAATGCGTGATAGAAGCCGTAATGACCAAGAATGAATATAGTATTGACTGGCGTGAGCTAAAATTGCGTGATAAGTGGCTTATGGGTTGGCAGTAGTTTGTTTAACATCATTTCAGGATGGGATACTTTTTAAAGCACTAAAGCACTAAAGCACTAAAGCACTAAAGCACTAAAGCACTAAAGCACTAAAGTAGTTGAGTTTATACTACTTTAGTGCTTTTTATTATGATTATTTAACGTTTTTGCGTTACAAGTACCCGTACCGCAATCAATGGTTTTCATATTAAATGTTTTAGCTAAAAATGATGAAATTTGATGTCTATATTTAGCTAAGCCTAAATAGACCCAATGACTCACTGTTTTAATCACTGGCCAATTAAGTGGCGCAACCCAAAAACCTTTTCCAACCAGAGTCCATGCTCTGTGGGTAACTTCTAATCCTAATAAAACTTGCCCGTTATAATGTCCGTGGAGTATTTTCATTGCATCAGAAAATTGTACATTAAGGTATAGAGCTTCAAAGTCTGGTTGGTGTATATCAACTAAGGTAATTAAATTATCGGTATCAAAATTTTTAAGATGACTCATTTCTGCGGCGCATAAGGGGCAGTTACCATCATAAAAAATGTTAAGCATGTTTATCTCCAAACAAGGTCATCAAATAGCTAAATTAATATTATTTAAATCAAATACTAAGTGCAGTTATGTATCTAGTATATACATCGAAAATAACGATCCGGTAATGCAATTTATTGTTAATATTTCATTACCCAACTCTATATTTATTGTTTACTTAATCTATCACCGTCGATAGAAAGCTCTTCTGGTAACTTGTCTTTTTTTGCATAACTTAATCGAGATAGCCGCTCAGTTACGTGGTAGCTATCTAACCCGGAAATACTAACCGTTTCTAACGATTCAATATCAATGTAACCGTCTTTTCGAATCGCGTGTGGCTCACAAATAATATTTGTTACTTTACCTATGACTAATTGGGTGTTGTTTGCAGCAACCGGTATTATTTCTTCAAGTGTTAACGCATACTTTAACAGGCTTTCTTTAACAAAAGGGGCGTTAACTTCATCAATAAACATAGGTGTTAGCCCTGTGTGTTTAAACTCGCATTGATCTGCATCGTAACGTGCTGATGTTTGATGAGCTGAACGCCAAATATTTTTATTTACTTGATTAATTGTATATTGCTTGGTTTGCAGAATGTTTTCTAAAGTATGTCGGGTAACTATGTGTGGTCTGGTAATAAAACCGATGAGTGCAGGGGAGGCACCAAGATGAACAACAGAGCTAAACATTGCTAAGTTAGTTTGGCCTTGTTTATTGACGGTGCCAATAAGGTTAGCACTTTTAAAACCAGATAAACTGTTTATCAGTTTAGCTCTATAGCTGTCTGCCATATTCACTAATTCGAGGTAATTTAAATGTCGCAATTTATTTTATACTCAACGTTTAGTTTCATAATAAAACCTATACGTACGAAAGCTAATTTAAGATCAAATAAATAGTGATAATTACTTATATTATTGAAGAACAATATAAGTAATTATAAACGTTAGTATTAATTGCTTTATTACTTTGTATTATGAGTGCTTTTTATTTTTCATCTGTGGATACTATCTGTTTTTGTATAACCCTATTTGTATACAAACGCATGATTACTTCGAACATAAACGCGATAAAGAAAATTGAAAGAATATAATAAACAATATTCGGCATTGATTGAGATGAATAGGCAATTGCAAAAAGTGCGGCACCAAAAGACCCAACAACGGCAGCGATAACGCAGAATATTTTGGCGTTAGTTTCTTTGATTTTAAATAAATGACCTGTATGCGTAAATCCTTGTATCAGTAATACCGAGATAGCCGCTATGCTGGCAATTTGACTTAAGTCGAACAATAAAATCATTGGGACTATAAGTAATGCAGAAATTAACAACCCTTCTGTGTTATTAAAAATATGGTATTCATATACTTCAGGTAAGTTACCTTCTTTTGCTAACGTGTAGCCAATTTGCGTTACCGCATACAGGGTAGCATTAATCGCTGATGCGGTAGCAAGTAACGCTGTGATGGCTATAATTTTGAATCCCCATTCACCTAGTGCAGGGCGAACCGCTTCAGCTAAAGCATAATCTTTATCTTCTATAATAGTTGCTAAAGAAAGGTTACCAAAAACGGCGAGAGCAACGGCTATATACAAAACAGTAACAAGAGCAATGGCAATAATCATCGCCTTAAGCATCGTTTTTTCAGGGCTCTCCATATCTTCAACGCTGTTAGTAATAACGCTAAATCCTTGGAAGGCAAAAAATGTTAATCCTAAGGCATAAAAAACATGTAAAGTCGCTGGCGCATTGGCTAATGTTAGGCGCGCAGGTTGAATATAAAATAATGCTATTACAGTAAAAATAATTAACGCAAGTAGTTTAATAATCACAATTATATTTTCAGCTTTAGCGACAATTGAGGCGCCAATAAAGTTAATAATGACAAAAAAAGATAGTATAGAAACAGCGAATATATTGAGGATTAAGTTACTATCACTATTTGGAAAGTAAGTAGCAGCATAAGTGCCAAACGACTTACACACTGCTGCTATGGCGACTAATTGAGCAAAGTAAAATAGTACACCAAGCGCGCCCGAAAATACGCCTTCGCCGTAACCATGTATAAGATATTCTACAATACCTCCTCGGCTTGGGTAACGAACAGCAAGTTTACTTAATGAGTAACCACAAAATAATGCGATAACTGCGGCAATAGCAAAAGAGAAAGTAACTAGATTTCCGGCAATTACACCGGCTTCTCCAATAACAATAAAAATTCCCGCACCAACCATGGAGCCTATACCTAAAAATACCGCACTCCATAAACCAAATGCTTTTTTTTCTATGATCGATTCTGTTTTTAAATTCATCGTAACTGCTTTTTTATGTAGTATTTATTAATAAAGGAACTTTATTACAAAGAATATTTGTTATCTCTATGAAATAAAGTAACTATTGTATGGTTATTATCTACCTAATTTGCATAATGTCATTACTTTTTGAACTGTTTTTTAGAGAATTCTTTAGTAAGATTTAACGGTGAATAATTGAAGAAACTCTGACATTTAGCGATGCTACTTATTATTACTTAGTCATTACTAAATGCTTGTTAAATAATGCAGTAAATAACATTTACTTTGGCCAATAATATGACAAAGCAGTTATTGCTACCCCTAATTTTATTGCTTTATTGTTTGATATTTAAACAGGTAAAATAAGCGTTGAAGGTGTTATTCACAACGTATTAAACTCAAGTTTTAAGAAAGCTAAACATTAGGAATACTATTGAAAATATTCATTATTATTGTTTTGATGAGTCTCATTGGCTGCACTTTGCAACCAAGCCATGATTATCAACAAAAAAGCAGGTTAGAGAACACAACAAAGAATAGTCATCCACACAACGTAAAAAAAATTGTTCCCATTGGCACTTGGGAAGGAATTAGCCGTTCAGGAGCAGAATTTAAAGTATTGAAAATTATGTCTAACAACCAGCATAGTTTAATTTCATATAATATTGCATCAGGTATGCAAATTAAAAAAAGTGTTTCATTCACAAATGAAGATATAGAATGTGATGAGTTTAACTGTCACATTTATACTCACACAGCAGATGAGAAGCTGCCATTAAAAATTATTCTTACAAAATTTTTAGATCAGGACTATCTAGTGACAGAAGCCGTTAAGCTAGGATCAGGAGAAATATACAGCTTAAACTACGGACTAAAAATAATTAATGTTGAAACAACACCTGAGCGATTTATTGCGCAAGAAACAGAAAAGTTAACCACGATAAGCTCAACACATAAAAATGAACGGTTTGGCTACTGGAGTGGAATACTCGAAATTTCAAATGAAGATCAATTAAAGTTTGCTACATTGGACTATCAACCTGGGCAACTAGCAACTTTTACGGTTTATACACCTGGGCTACCATACCCAGCAAGAATGAATTTTAACCCCGATTGGTTACAGCAAAATGATGGTGAATTAAGCACTAAACTGCAAGGGGCTATTTTTGCTAGCGAAATAACCTTAAGATATCCTCTAAATGATTTGATTCAAGGCGACTTTGAACAACGATTTGAACGTTATCCTGAACGGCTTATTAGTAATGGAAACTTCACTCTTTCGCGTGTTAAGCCATTAAAGGATTATAAACTATCAAAGTCGTTAACTAATCTGCTGAAAGCATTAGAATTACACTAAATAGATGAATGATAGTTTTGGATCTTCAGCGGGCAGTGGAAGTTTAGTCTGGCATTATTGTTTAGTTACAAGACTAAGGCCAAATCGCTTATTTCAAATACTCTGACCCCATTGATTATAATAATCGTAATAAAGTGATGATATCGAGCTGTGCTGAATTATTCAATATTTGCCTTAATGAGTTTGCTCCAACCTCAGTTTTTTACTGTTTAACTCAGCATTTTTGATAAAAGAAATAGTTAAACGTCGTCCCTATATTCGTTAAGTTTATTCGCATCAAACTACCTTTATTCAGATTAAAGTGCTAATAAAATCACAAAAAATCGCAATTGCTAACACTTAAGTTACATGATATTAATGTACTTGTTGTGAATTTTAAACAACAATATTAATAACATATCAACAAGGATTTAAGGATGAAACAATCAACTGTATTTACACCCAATATTATTGCGGGTGCAACACTCGCATTATCAGCTGGCTTTACAACAATTTCATATGCTGCAGATGAAGTAAAGAATGTAGAACGTATTGAAGTAACAGGCTCACGTATCAAGCGATCAGATATAGAAGGCCCCTCTCCGGTGCAATCTATAGGTCGAGCTGATATTGAAAATATGGGTTACGACAATTTACAGCAACTTCTTGAAAGAATGCCTGTAGCAGGTAGCGGTACATTTTCAACTCGTGGGAATAATCAAGATTCAACTGCTAACGGCTCAGCTGCGGTAAGCTTACGAGGCCTAGGGGCCGATGCAACACTGGTGCTGATCAATGGTCGCCGTGTATCAATTAGTGCTTTTGCTGAGGGTATCACTAACTCATTTGTAGATATTAACAGTATTCCTGTTTCTGCTATTGAGCGTATCGATATACTAAAAGATGGCGCTTCAGCTATCTATGGCTCAGATGCAGTAGCGGGTGTAGTTAACGTTATCTTAAAGAAAGATATTGATGGTGTTGATATTAATCTAGGCTATGGCGGTACAGATGGTCCAAATTATGAAGAAACAACAGCAAGTCTAGTTTGGGGGACTGCAAACGAAAAAAGTAGCGCGTCAGTTATTGTCGATTACTTTAAAAACACATCTCTTTCTTCTGATGAAATGGGGCGTTTAGGCACTGCAAATCAAGCTCCATATGGTGGTGAAGATTTCCGTTCATCTCGTGGTTTCCCCGGGTATTTTTATGTAGACGGTGTTAAAACGATTGATCCGGCTTGTCCTGCTGAAAATGCAACTTCAAGCGGTAGTTGTTTATTTGATTACGGCCCATATGGTTATATTACACCTGCATCTGAGCGTGTAGGTGCTATTTCTCAATTTGAATATAACTTTGATAATGGCATTACTGGCTTTTTAGAAATGGCAGTACAGCACAATACGTCTGTTGCGGCTGGAGCCCCTACACCACTAGATGAAGATGCAGGCTTAACTGTTCCAGCTAGCCACCCTAATAATCCATTTGGTGAAGACATTCAAATTGGTCGTTACCGTACAGTTGATGCAGGCGCACGCCAATGGGATATTGAGTCAGACACCTTACGTTTTGTTGCAGGATTAAAAGGCGAAATCAATGATTGGAGTTGGGAAACAGCGGTGCAAAAAGGTCGTAGTAAATCGCTGCAAACTGGCGATAGAACCCAAGGTTGGGTTCGCACTGACTTTTTACAACAAGAAATTGATGCTGGAAATTACAACCCGTTTGGCGGCACTTATAACGATGCGGCAGTTATCGATAGAATAACAACCAGTTTAGTACGACGCGGCGAATCACACATGACATCATTTGATGCAAATATTACCGGTGAAGCATTTAGTTTTGGTGATGATGTGATTATGATGGCGGCAGGTATCGAATATCGAGAAGAAGATGTAAACGATATTCCAGATGATCAATTTCAACGAGGCTTAATTTTTGGTACTGAATCTGTATCGGCTTCAGCAAGTCGTGAACAATACGCAGCATATGTTGAATTTTCAATCCCGCTTGCTGAAAACCTCGAACTGCAATTAGCAGGTCGTTACGATGATTATAGCGACTTTGGTACAACAACAAATCCCAAAGTGGCTCTGCGTTGGGCACCAACTGACGAAATAACTGTTCGTGGTTCTTGGGCGCAAGGTTTTAGAGCACCTTCGTTAGCGCAAATAGGCTTAGGTCCATCACAAAAGAGTCAATTTTTTGTTGATTCAGAACGCTGTGAACAAACAGGATTAGATTGCCAAGCACTTGATTACAATATTGAGTTCTCTGGTAACCCTGATTTACAAGCAGAAGAGTCAGAATCATGGAACGTGGGTGTTATTTGGGCTCCGATAGCTGAATTTGGTTTAAGTGTTGATGTATGGAGTATTACTCAAGATAACAAAATCGATGAAGAAGAGTTCGGCCCTATTTATGCTGCAGAATGTAGTAATCAAAATAGTACTGTGTGCGTTCGTTTAGACCCTACTGGTGGTGCAAGCTTAGGTACAATACAAAAAATACACAGCACATTTAAAAACTTATCATCGCAAGAAGTATCTGGTGTTGATATTTCAGCAAACTATAGTCACTCTCTTGATGACTTAGGTTTACTTAAATTTAATCTAGAGTGGGCATATCAAAATAAGTTTGAAAAAGATGGCCGTGATTACACAGGGGAATATGGTTACCCAGAGCATCGCTTTATTTTTTCAACTAACTGGGAAATTGGCGAGTTTAACACCAATGTAAATATCAGTTATGTAGGCGAATTTGAAGATACTCCTGATATTGACTTTGATGGCAATTTAGATTTTGATAGCAATACATCACGTATGATTGACTCACAAATACTAGTTGATTTACAAACGTCTTACCGAGTTACTGAATCTATTAAATTATCGTTAGGTGTTAATAACTTATTTGATGAAGAGCCACCATTTGCAATTGGTGATGGCGATGGTGATTTATACGGTTATGCATCAGCTGTACATAATCCTCGTGGTCGTTATTTGTATACTAAAGTAAGATTTTCTTTCTAAATAAAAGACATAAAAAACCGCCAGTTGGCGGTTTTTTTATTTAAAATTAAGGACTAAATTATAGCTCGCCTTCGTTTTTAGTTAAGAACTTAGCAACGTTTCAGAGCTTGCAATTAACCAATTAACCAATTAACAAGGACATATATTGACGCTCTCCATAAATCAAGTCGAACTTAAGTACTTTCACTTTATTGTTTTGCTCTGATATATTCTATAAGCGAGTGTGCTAGTTAACTTGTGCTTCGCTATTTTGGCCAACAATTTTAGCTTTTATTTGAGACGTTAGGTTTATTCAAGGTAATCAAGTGTATCGAACCTTTTTAATATGTAGCCTTCTCATTTGTGCCTACTTTTCTATAGGAGCATATTTGCTGTACGAGCAGATGCCACGCTATTTATTTCCAAATATTATTTTAACTTCTACAACAGAAGAGCTACACACATTGAAGTTTTACGATTCATTCAACAATGAATTACTTGTTCGTGAGTACGGGCAATCTGAAGATCAATGTATTGTATTTTTTCCTGGACGTCACGGAGGGATAAAAAAATACGAAGAAACACTTTTTAGAGCTTTCCAAAATAATAACTTCAAGGTGTTCTCTATTTCGTATTCGGGACAAGATGGAGCTATAGGTCGAGTAGATAATATTGCATCTTTAATAAGGTTAATTACTGATGCAATGACAACTATTTCGTTAAATTGTCCTCCCGAAAAAACAATTGTTTATGGCCGCTCTTTAGGAGCAACTGTTGCAGCACACTCTATAGAAGAAAATAAAGTATCAGGACTCATTATAGAAGCTGTTGCTCCGTCATTATCGGTTGCAGTTAATAACTACTTAAATTCAAAGTGGTATTTAAGCCCACTGAGAATTTTGCCAATAGAGCACTTGCTTTCAAAAGACTATGACTTAAGCGAACCTCTTTCTTTATTAAAAGCAATTCCTGTTAGTATTTTTCAAGGTACTAAGGACTCACAAACACCTTTAAGTCAATTACAACAAAATTGGAGTTATGGTGGCAATGTCTCGCTACATATAGTTAATAACGGTGGTCATTCAAATACATATATACAAGCAACAAACGAAATTGTTAAAGTAGCAAACAGTATGTTGGTGCACCCATAAATCTAATAAGGCACTCAAAAAGACAAAAAACAGTTATTTTGCTGTTTCGTTGCTTATTTTAGCCAACATTTTTGCCTATTATTTTAAGTGTTTGTTGTTCATGGAGAGTTGATGAGTTCTACGATTAAGAAAGTCCTATTTAATTTTGGTGGCTATTCCTTTTGGATATTATTAGTTCTTTGGGCTGTTTTTTCATTTTTTCTCAAAGGTTGTGAATCTACTTGCTATCATGAAGTAGTAAAATCTGTAACTTCTCCTGACGGAAAACAAGTAGCTGAAATATCGATTGGCGATTGTGGCGGAGCCACAACAGATTTCTTTGGTGGTGTTGATGTAAAAAGCGATAACCCCGAATTAACCGCAGAAAATCTATTTACCTTTGATGGTCGTCCCGAAGAAACGGGACTTGAAGTACGCTGGGTTAGTAATACAGAATTAATTATTAGTATTTCTGATCTTTATAAAGCTCGCTACATTAACCCCAATGGTAGGAAAAGCGCCGGTTTAAAAGTAAAATATGAGTATCGTAAATAGTACAGTGAGTTTCTAGCTATAGTCCCAGACATTACCAAGGTTGATGTGTGCATTTGTTAGAATAATTTAGCGATTATTTGCTCCGGTATAAATAATTTAATCCGCCGCTGATATTTAGCCATAATAAATACCACCCCGAAAACAATACCAATAATACATAGAGCCAATGCATGCCATAGCCGCTGTGCAATGGATATGATTGATTTATTAATCGGTATTGCCATGGTAGGGTGTCTGAACGCTGTGACATTATCATTTTATTTTGTTGTGGATATACATTAACAGAGGTACGGCCATTAGGGTGCCATTCGTTATTTAGCTGAAATCTGAATCGATAAAAACTATGTTCATTGACTTTATCTAAGTCAGGTATCCGTAAAAATGTCGGCCAACCATCAGGTACCTGTATCAATGCTAAAGCTAACGCCTTGCTTGGTGTATTAAGGTTCGTGTGATCAGATATTTCAATACTTGGTAGTACTTGTAATGGAGGCAATATAGGACTAATTTGTTTTTGCCACATCATTACAGCCCCAGTAAATACAATGATAAATAACGTTGGAGTAAAAACTATCCCACTGTGTCGATGAAATTGCAGTAAGGTCGCTGCTTTACGGCCTGTCCATGGAGTAACTTTAACAAAGCGCCAGCGAAACCCTTTACGGCCAGGCCACCAGAGATATATTCCTGATAAGGTTAAGACTACAGCAATAATGGAACTGAAAAATAGTAGCCACTTACCAATATCTCCTGTTAGTAATTCAACATGTATTTTATGAAAAAAATGTAAAGTGTCCATCAACCACAAATTATTGTTGAAAGGGGCTAATGTCTCAATATTAAGTAAAGTATGATGATCATTAATTTCGGTTATAGTCCAATAAGGTTGATCAATATTTGGCGCTTTAATACGTTTGATAGCATATTTTTGGGTTATGCTTACTACTTGATCAAATTGCTTCACAATCATTCCAACTTGATAATCTTTGGGCAACTCTCCCTGCTGGCTAACAAATAGCTCTATTAGTTTGTTTTTATATGTTAATCCGATGCCAGTAACTGCTGATAGTATTAAGGGCAGCATGGCTATGATTCCTAACCATCTATGCCAGAATTTAAGTTTTAAACCAGTTGCTAGTTTCATGATTTCTCTAAAATAAAGGAATCAAGGCTCCAACTAAGAAGCCTTGTTTATACAAATAATATATTAACGATTTTAGTGATTAAAAGCTTATTTGATATGCTGCCGAAAATGAACGTCCGATCCCTTTAAAATTACGTAAATCATTAGGGTTAGATTGAGAGTAGTAAGAGTAATAATCTGTATTCGTTAAGTTTTGAATAGCGAGTGTTACTTGTCCCGAAAATATAGCAATATTAGCACTGAAATCTACAGTGGTGTAACCGTCAAATTCATTCACAATGTCATTATCACTATTTCGTTGTTTTCGATCTAATAAATGGTTCACTTGCAAACGTGTTGTCAAAATATCATTCCAGTCGCTATCCCAACTAATATTAATACGATCAGGCGAAATATCTGAGCCCCCTAGGTCGCTGTCTACACTACCATTTTCATCAGAATCATAACGACCATCAGAGTTTGCATAACGTAAGCCTAAACTATCTGTTAATGAAAATGCCCAATCAGCACTAAACTCAAAACCATCTACTTCTGTCATCTCTCGTTTAACAGAGTAAATACCATCTTCATCAGGCTCTAAACGTTGACCAAAATCGCTTTCTGAAGTGTAATAAGTTAATTGCGCTTGTACGTCATTACCTCTATATTCAAGACCTAGTTCTGTATTCTCAGTAAGAATAGGCTTTAAATCTAAAAAGAACTCGACACTTTGGTTAGGTATATTAATGCCACGTAATACACGACCTACATCGGGCATTGAAAACGCTTCAGCATAATTAGCAAATACACGCCAGTTATCATTTAATTTGTAGGTACCTCCTAAATTGATTAACGTTTCAGAGAATTCTGGTGAACCGCCCTCAACAAATTGGCTGCCGTAAGAAGCTAAAGTAGTAAAGTCATCAACATCTAGTTTAGCTACCTCATGACGCACACCAGCAGTGATATTCAATGCTGTTATACCTGAGTATTCTACTTGAGCATACGGAGCATAATTAATGTATTGTGTCTCGGGTACCCAAGTTCGGCCTGTTTGCACTAATGCTTGCCATGTTTGATCTTGTAGTATGTCAAAACCATACACTAAACTTATTGGTAACTGCATTAGTTCATCATTGACAAAAGTAACTTTCATTCCCGTCTTTTCAGAATTATTTTGAGACTGATCAATTAAGTTTTCTCCATATTCAGCGTCTTGAAAAGTTGCAATTGGAGTTACTTGGGCACCGTAAGTAGCAGCAAAGTCTTGATGAAATACCTTAATAGATAAACTTTGACCTAAAAAGTCTTGTTTTGAATAATTGATACTTACAGTTGTCGCTTTATTTTTAGCTGGATCACCTATTATGTCACCTTTGACAGCTGTACTGGGTATATCAGCATCTACATCGCCAGCAACAGATACCCAACTGTTGTTACCTTTAATTTGATATTGATTAACCATCAATTCAACACGACTATCTTCCCACTCATAACCAGCTTTAATAAAGCCATCAAAGGTAGAGGTATCCATAGTGTCACCTTGGGTATTATCTACGCCAACCACTTCACCATCTGCATCATAAGCCATGCCTGTATCACGTAATGTAAATGCCATTAGTAAATCAGAATTTTTCCACCGATTGGCTAAACTATAGCTTACCCCGAAGCTTGCACTTTCCCCTATATCTTCCGGTTGAAATTGAGTATCAATCTTTATCTTTTGCTCAAATTCTTTAGTGGGTCTACGGGTAATTAAATTAATAATACCACCAGCAGCACCTAACCCATGAATAGCATTAGCTCCGTGCAACACCTCAATTCTTTCTAATAAAAATGGATCTATGGTATGTCCATCTCGACCACCATCTCGTAATGGATTAGATTGCGGTACACCATCAATTAGATATAGTGGACTACGGCCTCGCATAGTTTCACCTGAACCGCTCATCTTTTGTCTGCTTGGAGAGAAGCTTGGGACTAAATTTCCTAATACCGTTGAAATATCATGCTGAATAGACAACTGCTGCTCTAACTCTTCAGTATCAATAACAGTTATAGTGTTTGGAATTTGGCTAAGTGGTTTCTCTACACGAGATGCGGTAATGACGAAGACTTCATCAACACTTCTTGAAGTTGGCGATGCATCTTTGATGTCGTCGGCTAGAGCATAGCTTGAAAAATTAAAGCAAGAAATAATGGCGCAACTAACGAGTGATAATTGTAATTTCATAGGGTATCCATCAAAATTAAGTAGAATATTATAAAGAAATATTTAGTTTAAAAATAAACAAGAAAGGAATGTAAATGACAATCGTTCTCATTACAATTTATTTATTAAAAATAGAATATTATTAAATAAGTCACCTTATAAATTATCTCAGTAGATGAGTGATACTTGAGATAAGTTGTATGAGGATTTTTTAATATAAAATTAATGATTTTACTAGACTCTAAATGGCCTCAGAAAATAAAAAGTTAATGTCAGCTTTTGTCTAGCAGTTATTGTAAGTCGCAGAGTTTTACAAAGACTGCTTCGTCAGAGCAGGGTCTTTAAAAACGTAATAGTGAACGTCTATTTATTACTTGGTTTCATCTGAAGTTAATACAGGTAACTTTTAAATACACCTAAAGCTTACCTGTATTTTTACGTACTTAATTAGAGGTATTCACCGGCGTTGTTGAAGTACTTTCTTCTGTGTCATCACAAGTGCTGCCGTTACTTTTACGGCAAGTATTTAACCTATCTTGTTCTGATTTATCGTTGTTTAATACTTGTTGTAAGTCTTCAGTGCGTTGCTTTACTGCGACCCCATAACTATGGTCATCGCCCCATAAATCAGCGAGTGCAGTTAATGATTCATTGTCATGTTTAGCAAATATTTCACCTGCTCGCTTGGCATCGGCCTGATCATTACCTAAGAGGGTGAGGGCTTCAACACCTAAGTTAAGCGCTGAATCAAAAGTTTCACGCTTAAATGTCTCAATGCCAAGATGCATTAATTGATAAGCATGGCGGCGATCAATTGCTCGTGCGACAATTTTTAGGTGAGGATAGTATTTTTTGGCCATTGTTGCTATTTGAAGTACTTTGTCAGCATCATCAATGGCGATAACCAATAATTGTGCTTCATTTGCACCAGAAGCGGTTAGTAAGTCTAAACGTGCAGCATCACCATAAAAGACTTTATTACCAAAGCGCCTTAATAATTCTATTTGGCTAGGACTATGGTCAAGAATGGATAAGTGATATCCCTGTGCTGTTAATAAACGACCAATAACTTGACCAAAACGGCCGTAGCCGGCAATGATGACATTTTTAGTCGCTTCTATTTGTTCAGGCTTATCGAACGATTTTTGTGAGTTATCTTCGCGGTTGATAACTTTGTCATAAAACATCAATAACAAGGGAGCCATTAGCATTGATATAGCGACAACCAACGTGGTGAGTTTTGTTTGTTCTACGCTAAGAATTTGTAGTGTGCTGGTTAGTGATAACAATACAAAGGCAAATTCACCTCCTTGTGCTAACGCTAGAGTAAACAGTAATTGTTGTTTGCTTTTCATTTTAAATACGTAAGCAAGGATATATAAAACGAGCGCTTTAATGGCAATTAGCCCAACGACAAAGAGCATAACATTACTAAACTGTGCTATTAATAACGGGAAATCAATTGATGCACCCACGGTAATAAAAAATAAGCCAAGTAATAGCCCTTTAAAAGGCTCGATATCAACTTCTAATTCGTGTCTAAATTCACTTTCTGCTAAGACAACACCGGCTAAAAATGTGCCTAAAGCAGAAGACAAACCAATTTTTTTCATAATGACAGCAATAACAATCACTAAAAACAAAGCGAAAAGGGTAAATAGCTCGCGTAAACGTGTCTCTGCTATGTAACGAAATAGTGGTGTCGAAATGTACTTGCCTGCAAATACTATTGCAGCAATGGTCGCTAGTGATATTAATACTTGTGCGTAAACAGGAAAGTGCTCTATTAAGTTTCCATGGCTTGAGGCAACGTCAACGTTACCTATTTGGGTAAAAGCGAGCAGTGGCAATAAAGCTAGAATTGGAATAACCGCTATATCTTGAAATAACAGTACAGAGAAAGCGTTTTGGCCGGCTTCTTGTTTTATCCAACCTTTTTCGTTTAAGGTTTGTAATACAATAGCAGTAGATGATAATGCCAGCATAAGCCCTATGGCTAATGAAGTTTCCCAGCGTAAATTTAATATAAAATAACCAATAGCAAAAAACAGTGCGCTAGTCAGTAAAACTTGTAATCCACCTAAGCCCATAATGGAGTGTCTTAATTTCCATAGTCTTGAAGGTTGTAGCTCTAAACCGACTAAAAATAACATCATAACTACACCAAATTCTGCAAAATGCATCACGTCAGTTTGGTCGCCAACAAGTCCAAAAGCAAAAGGGCCAATAATAATGCCAGCAATGAGATAGCCAAGCACGGAGCCTAAGCCTAAACGTTTGGCAATGGGGACAGCGACTATGGCTGCGGCTAAATAGATGACTGCCATTTCTAACATAGGTTTCTCTTCTTATTGTTTTAACAAAAATTACGTATCAGTATTTTTATGATGATGTAATACCCCTGGCAAGCTCTGAGTGGGAACTAACTTAATGGACTTGGTATATACCTTCTCATAAAATAATGTGGTCACTTGTTATATGAAACGGGTATTATCTAGATATTTTTATTTTTACTATAAAGCATTAATTAAATAAACTTAGTGTTATAAAAAGTACACGAAATCATCACAGTAAAAAATGCGCTCTTGCATATTTTCATGAATGTAGAAGAAATTAATGTCATGTAAACTTTTATATAGTGTTTTAGGGACTACTTCAATTTGTATTAGGTTAGCTTTAGGATCTTAATGACCCAAATAACGCAAAGGTTTATGACTGGATATCTGAAAAAATCATTATACTCCGTAAAGTTGTTAACTGTAAAATTTGTAGCCTAATCTGTACCCGATAAAATCGAAGGCTCTATACTTATTTAGAAGAGAAGAGGGTAGGTGAAACTATGCCAATTAACAATAATTATGCTCTAGTTTTAATCCGTTCGTTGAATACTAATAACCCTATCTTCCACATGTTGTAATAATGGTTCAAGCTCATGAACTGGAGAATTGAACCAATAATCTTTATCTTTTGATAGTACTAAAACAGGCATACGTTTATGGTATTGACCACATTGAGTATTGGGCTGAGTGGTTAACGTGACTAGCTCAGTATGCTCACGTTGAAATAATATACCAGCCATATATAAGGGCATTTTATTCGCGTGTTCAAATAAATATTTAACCTTTTTGCCATCTTCTGTTCTCCATTCAAACCAACCGTTGCAAGGCACTAAACACCTCTGGTTTTGGAATGCTTCCTTAAAAGTTGGCTTGATCGCTACCGTTTCAGATTGAGCATTAATAATTAATTTTTTTGACCAGTTAGGCTGAATACCCCATAAGGCATTTACTTGTTGATAGCTTGATCCACTATGAACTATTGTGGCTACCGATTGGCTTGGACGCAAATCAGCATTCGTTTCTACGCTGTAATGCGTATTAAATAGCTCGCTCACTATTGGTGTTAAATTGTTGTTTACACTAAACCGACCACACATACTGACCTCAACATTCTTATTTTAACCAAAACGCTATTAACATAGTATTTTAGGGATATCTGACCATTTACTGGTGTAACTGGGTGAGAGAAAGTTACGTTTCATTGCCCATTTATCATTTTTCTCCGCAACAGCTACTTCAACGGTTCCTCGACCATAACGATGATTTACTTGGTCATAGCACTTCATTAATGGTGGATTATTTATACCTAGCGCAAATAAATCTTGTTGCTGAAACTGGCTGTTTTCTAATGCAATACCACCTACGCCACAGCGATAAAACGCTACGCCTTGTGTATAAATATTATCAAATACGAAAGAAATAGCACCCACGACTTTTAAAGTGTTGTCCGTAGTGACAGGAAACTCATAAACAAAGGACTTCTTATAATAGTTATCGTCATGTGGCGAGCTTGATGCAAAGATAACTAACCGTTTAATTAAAGACCCTTGCCTTCTTACTTTTGTTGCGACAATACTCGCATGACTTGCTAGTGCAGCTTTAAGTACATGCTCATCAGTAACTCGCTGCCCAAAGCTGCGGGTAGAAAATATCTCTTGTTTATCTTGCCCTATTTCATCCCATTGTAAACACGGCATGCCATTTAATTCATTTACGGTGCGTTCAACTGCTACACTAAATTGGCTACGCATTACTTTAGCTGATTGATTGGCTAAATCCCAACCAGTTTTAAGCCCTAATAAACTTAACCGCCTACCAAGCTTGTTACCAATACCCCATACATCCGTGAGTGACATACGAGAGAGTATATCTTTACGAGAGTTAGCATCGTCAATAACAGCAACACCATCAAAGCCCGATAATTTTTTTGACGCATGGTTAGCCGCTTTAGCTAGTGTTAGCGTTGATCCAAAGCCAACACCAACAGGTAAGCGTGTCTCCCGCCAAACAGCCTTACGTATTACATGGCCGTATTGGTGCCAATCATCGATACAGCTAAAATTTTTGAAATGTAAAAAAGACTCATCGATAGAATAAATGTAGTGATTATCAGAAAATCGAGCGATAACGTTCATCATTCGCTCACTTAAATCCGCATAAAGTTCATAGTTTGAAGAGCGAACAACAACGTTATGCTTTTCTAAAAAATCTTTAATTTTAAAATAAGGTATGAACTTAGGTACACCAAGCTGCCGTGCCAAAGGACAAACGGCACAGATACAGCCATCGTTATTAGTTAAGACGACAACAGGTTTATGTCTGATGCTCGGATCAAATACTTTTTCCGCACGAGCATAGAATGAAACGGCATCAACTAAGCCAAACATGATAATAATGTGGGTAATTTCTTATGCAATCTAAAAGATACTGTTACTACACCTTCTATCTGAAAATCATCTGATGCTGTTATTTTAATGGCTTTATGTTCATCGGATGCAGATAATAAAAGTGCCTTATCCGTATCAATAATTTTGCATACAAAGCATCCGTTAAAGTTAGCAACAATAACAGCGCCATTACTTATATGTTCAGCTCTATCAACAACAAGAACATCGCCATTAAATATTCCCCTTCCTTCCATTGATCTACCATTAGCCAAGCCAAAAAATGTCGCATTAGGGTGTTGAAGTAATAACTCCTCTAAAGATAAATTTAATTCTTTATATTCTGCAGCAGGAGACTCAAAACTTGATACACCTGCTTCAATATAAATAGGTATTATTTTCATAAATAAATCACTATACTGTGTTTTTGTACAGTATATCGATTTATTTAAATATATAAAGGTAAATATATCAATTATAACTCGCCTAAAGTGCATAGTTATCTGGTAATCAGTCTCTCACCATATGGTTTAGATTCTACTATTATTGAATCTTACAAAATAAGTAGTTGAAAAGTCTGTTTATTTAAATTTTAGCGACTGAGACTATTAATTCTTATATAAAAAGAATAGAAACGTTAACAACAGCAAACCAAGATAAGAGCAAGTATCATTGAATTTCATAATGGATATTACTGGTACTTTTCAGTAATATCCAAGGTATCGCAATAACTTTAAATATATGTTTCCTAACAGTTTGTAATTATGGGATATTAATAGCAATTAAAGAAAGCTTTCTGTCGAAAATGGAGGTCTAATTTATAAAGAATTAAAAAGATCGCTAAGTATATAGAAGAGCTTATTTCTTTCTGTCAAAATTTTGGTCGAATATATATTTGAATGACGTTAGCGAAGTTATAAATTTAGAAAATATTAAAAATAGGAATAATCAGGATGACTATGCGTTTATGGACTTTTAAAAGACCTTTTCACTATGACGGTAACAATTATGAAGTGAGATACTCTTTTTCACTTAAAACTTATACGTCAGAGCTTTTTTATAATGGAACACTCGTAGACAAATGCTCTCATTTATTTGATGGTGATTTCAAAGTGGTTGTGCATAAGTTTCAACCTACCAACCAAGCCAATAATCAAACCAATAATCAAGCTAAAGAATTACAGGTTTCAGTTGGCTACTTTAGTTGGTTGAATGTTGGTATCGAAGTTAGGGAAGGTAGCAACTTAATTTACGAAAGTCATCCTGGTAGAGACATTCACTTTGCAACTAAAAAACTTAAAAATTTAGGTGTTTCTCACAATTCACTAGAGGTAAATGATCAAAGAAAGCTTCAAAGTGAAAAATGGCAAAAAAACAAACCTTCTATTTTCGCTGATATAGGCACTGGCGCGGCATTTTTTATAGTAGCAAAAGTCACAGGAGACTTAACTATAGCAGCATTTACGGGCGTTGTTTTAGGGTTAGCACTCGTGGTTGCCCAACGCTTTGTTAAAGTCGACTTACTTGGTGGATTCGCAGTATTTGGAACGATAATGCTTTTAATATCCGCAATATTCTCTATTGCCTTTCAAAGTGAGTATTTAGTTCAACTAAAGGGTACGTTTATGGGATTACTCAGTGCATCAGCCCTTATAATAGACGGAGTGTTTAATAAAGGTGGTTACTTTGGAGCCCGTTTTGAAAGATACTTAAATTCCCCTATTCAACATAGGTACTTTGTTCTCGGCTTAGCATTGATCGGTCTATGTATGGCTGGGTTGAATTATAGCGTAGCAAGTCAATTAAGCGAAGATCAGTGGCTCACCTATGACACGTTTGTTGAAACACCAATTTATCTCGTGATGTTTTTTATTCTCGTTTGGCGTGCAGGAAAAAAGCTAGCCTAGGACGCGAAAATGAAATAAACGAACGTTAAACGTCGATATTTGTGTGGTATTTATTACCTCTTAATTTATATTTGGAAATTTCATACAAATAAATATGGGTAACCAAGCTATCGTATCTATTAAATGGATAATACTATTACCTCCAATTTAACTAACCCTAGCATTATCACTCAACATGAAATGACTATGGATATGATCACTTTAGTAATACAAAATAAAGTATTGAAATTCGGGTTTCATTAGAGAATAACATTTTAAATATTAAGGAAAATATCATGATAAACTCAATGAAAGCTCTGACTAAGTATTTAACCTGAACTCGGTTTAAGATGTTTTTAATCCATTGAAATAGTTATTAATAAAATTTAACGATGAAGCAAGTAAAAGTAGCTGTTAGAGAAGAATATATTAAGCCGATCTCTGGTTATTTAGCAATATCAGCTTCTGCCATAAATAATTCATAGGTTACGGCAATAAATCCGATTTAACTCTTTTCAACTTGAAGCTTTAATATCATCTACTTTTGTAGAGCTTAATGCAGCCATAAACGATAATTATTTCCTACAACCACGTTAAGAAGTTAATATGGTTGTAGGAATTATTTGGTATTCATATTCGCTAATAAATTATCGAGTTGTTTATTCATTGCTTGTAACGCTTGTACCGACATTCCTGTTACAGAAAACATTTGCGTAGGAATGTTTTTAGCTTGCATTTTTAATTCACAGCCAATGTTAGTCAGCTTTATTTCAACACTGCGTTCATCTGCTTTATTACGAACGCGTGTCACTAGATTTTGCTTCTCTAAGCGTTTTAATAATGGTGACAAGGTACCAGAGTCTAAATCAAGTTTTTCACCTAACTGCTTAACTGAAGTGGTTGCTTTAGTATTATTAGTTTCCCATAAAACTAACATCACTAAATACTGCGAGTATGTTAGTCCTAGCTTTTTTAATACTGGACTATAATGGCGGTTCATTAGTTTGCTCAGGCTATAAAGCCGAAAGCAAAATTGATTTTCTAGTTTTAAACTTTCATCTTCATTCATAGATACCTACCTAGGGTTTATAGAAGCTTTTCAATGTCAGATTCTATTGCTGCAGGTTGAGTTGTTGGTGCATAACGTTTAATTACTTTGCCTTCTTTATTAACTAAAAACTTAGTGAAATTCCATTTGATACGCTTAGAGCCTAGTACGCCTGGTGCTTCAGATTTTAAAAAGTTAAATAGTGGGTGAGTATTATCGCCATTCACATCAATTTTGCTAAATAAAGGAAATTTAATATTAAAACGTAAATCACAAAACTGCTTTATTGCTTCATTATCGCCTTTTTCTTGCTGCTTAAATTGGTTACAAGGAAAGGCAAGTACTTCTAAACCTTGGCTTTGGTGCTTTTGATAAAGATTTTGTAAGCCTTCATATTGTGGGGTAAACCCACAGTCACTCGCGGTATTCACAATTAACATGACTTTGTTTTTATAAGTTGATAATTGAATTTCTTCACCAGCATTATTGTTAGCCGAAAATTGGTATATGTCGTTATTCATGCTTATTCCTTAGGCTTATTTTATGGTTAGTTTGTTTATTTTAAATTAAATTGTGCACAATTTAATTTTGCATACTCTATATTGTTTTTATTTTAATTGCAAAAAAGGGTAAACTTCAGCCATAAAAATTAATTACCTTACAAAAGTCGGAAAATAAAAATGAATCCAATTATTCAAATGTTAAAAGAAGAAAATGTTAGTGAACAAAAAATCAATGAGCTTTTTGAAGCGTTAACAGAAAACCCTTTAATGGCTATGGGGATTATTCAACAATTAGGTATTCCACCTGAAAAACTACAAGCTATTATGGGGGTTGTGATGACTCAACCAAGCTTGATTCAGGAGGCTGTAGAAGAGCTAGGTTTAGACTTTTCAAAAGTTGAAGCAGCAAAAGCTAAACTGAAAGAAGGTTTGTAGGATCATTATGCAAGAAAATAATACTAATAGTTTGTCAGCATTACTAACGCAAATTAAACAACAATCAGCCACTGTTGAATTTGAGCAAGTAATGCAAGTTATTAAAGACAGTTATAATTATCAACCAACGTCTTTCACTAATGGTGAGCTTGTTAATCAAGCGGGCGCCAATGAAGGTTCATGTAAAATATTTTATTTTGCGCAATTAAATGAGCTAAATCAGCAACAAACATTAGCGTGTTTTGGTCGTTATTATCGTGAAGATGTGTTGGAAAACCCACTGGGTGATGATCACGGTAATATTAGAAATTTTATAAAAACAGGTTGGCAGGGTATTAAATTTGACGCTATTGCTTTAGCGCTTCTACCGTCAGCTTAAAAGTCGTGTTAAATATTTTATAGTTTTTTGATAAATCCGTTTTGTTAAATCAGAACAACGCAATGAGGATGAGTATAATGAAAGTAGCATTTATTGGCTTAGGTGTAATGGGATACCCAATGGCAGGGCATTTACAAAAAGCGGGTTATGATGTTTGTGTGTATAACCGAACAACAGAAAAAGCTAAAAAATGGCAGGCAGAATTTTCAGGCTCTTTCGCACAAACACCGGCTGAAGCTGCTAACGATTGTGAGATTGTTTTTTGTTGTGTTGGTAATGATGATGACTTAAAACAAGTTGTTCTTGGTGAGCAAGGGATATTCGCTGGTATGCCTACTGGTAGTATTTTAGTTGATCATACAACGGCATCAGCAGAAATTGCGGTAGAGCTTGCTACTATTGCTGAACAAAATGGGCAATACTTTTTAGATGCGCCTGTTTCTGGTGGGCAAGCTGGCGCTGAAAATGGCGTATTAACGGTGATGGTTGGTGGTGACGAAACCGTCTTTGCTAAAGTTGAACCCGTTATGGGCGCATTTGCCCGTTTTAGTCAATTAATGGGTTCCGTTGGCTCAGGCCAGTTAGCAAAAATGGTGAATCAAATTTGTTTTGTTAATACAGTTCAAGGCTTAGCTGAAGGCTTGAACTTTGCGAAAAAAGCAGGCTTAGATACAGATAAGTTACTTGATACTATTGGCAAAGGTGCGGCTGGCTCTTGGCAAATGGATAATCGGGGGAAAACGATGTGTGCTGGAGAGTTTGATTTTGGTTTTGCTGTCGATTGGGTAAGAAAAGATCTTGCTATCGCCTTTAATGAAGCTGAAAAGTTAGGAGCTGATTTAACCGCCACTAAACAAATTGATGGTTATTATCAAGAAATTCAAAACGCGGGTGGTAACCGTTGGGACACCTCAAGTCTTATTTCTCGTTTCAAAAAGTAGCAGTTTAGAAAGTAATGTTATAAAAAGGTAACACCGCTTGAATAGTTTTTAAATCAGCGCCAGACTAATTATCTGGCGCTGATACAAAGCGTGTATAGTGGCTAGGTTATAGATTAAACACTAAAGGTACAGCCGTTAACATTAATAGTACTATCATAAATATAGCGGCGATATTAAGCCAAAACCCTGCTCGGGCCATATCGGCAATGCGTAATTCACCAGAGCTAAATACAATTGCATTTGGTGGGGTTGCTACTGGCATCATAAACGCACAACTAGCAGCTAAAGCAGCCGGAATAACTAGCATCATAGGTCCATCAGTTAAGGTAACTGATATTGGCCCTAATAAAGGTAAAAAGCTAGCAGCAGTTGCGGTATTACTCGTTATCTCAGTTAGGAATAATATCGTAACGGTAACAACCAAAATAGCAGCAATAAGGGGAATGTTTGATGTTGCTTGAAGTTGAATCGCGATAAAGTCTGCAAGCCCTGATTGTTTAATTAGACTTGCTAAGGCTAAGCCACCACCAAAAAGTAACAGTACGCCCCAAGGTAATTTCTTGGTGTCTTCCCAAGCTAAAATGCGTATATCTTTTTTTCGGTCAACGGGGACAACAAAAAGCAGTAAAGCTACAAACATAGCAATACCGGTATCTGATATAGCAAGCCCAGTAATACTGGCGATTAAAGGCCTTAAGATCCAACTGATAGCTGCAAACGCAAAGAAAAATAGTACTAACTTTTCGCCTTTACTCATTGTACCTAATTCTTTCAATTTACTTTTAAACATATCATGTGTATCAATATGTTCACCTTCGTTAACTTGGTAACATATTTTTGTGAGAATTAACCAGCATAGTAATAATAATACTGCTGTTAATGGTACGCCTACAATCATCCACTGCGCAAAACCGATCTCAATGTTATAGCTATCAGCTAAATATGCAGCCATAAGCGCATTAGGTGGTGTACCAATTAATGTAGCTAAACCACCAATGCTGGCAGAAAAAGCAATAGCTAAAAGCATTGCTTTTGAGAAGTTTTCTTGTTTTTCACCACTTTGTTTTTGCTTTACCATTTCAATAATGGATAGTGCTATAGGTAACATCATTACTGCCGTTGCTGTATTTGACATCCACATAGATAAAAAAGCAGTAACTAACATTAAGCCACCAATTTGGTGACTGGGTTTAGTACTCGCTAGAGACATTGCCTTTAAGGCTATTCGTCTATGTAAATTCCAACGTTCCATCGCAATGGAGATAAAGAAACCACCAAGAAAAAGAAATATTAGCGGATGAGCATAAGAAGAGGTTGTTAACTTAATTGGGGCTATACCTACAATAGGTGCAACAATTAAAGGTAAAAATGCGGTAACAGAAACAGGGGTTGCTTCAGAGATCCACCATATTGCCATCCATAGGGTTAGTCCTAGAGTATGCCATGCTACAGCAGACATACCATCAAAAGGAGAAGGGGTTAATAAAGTGATCAGCATTATTGCTGGTCCTAGTAAAAGCATTCGTAATGGTGTTTCTTTGTCTTTAATCTCTGTCATAAATTCACTCCCGATAGTGTTTTTTATAATAATTCTAATTTATACATAGCAAAGACGTTGCCATGTTTTTATCTTATTGTTAAATATGTATTTTATTTATATTTACTCTGTTTTTAATTATTATATGTATTGAAATCCCCCCATGATTTAATAGCTATGTGTGGAAAACCGCCCTTGAATACATAGCAAGAAAATTTATAAGAGTAGTAAGAAATAGTTTAGGTGATATGGCTATTAGGGAGGTGTTGGCTATGCTGTGCATCGTTAATTTTATCTTTTGATGAAAATACGGTTATGGGGGGAATTCTATATACAAAATCAATCGTCAAGGGTGATATTCCACCCATATTAATTTGCACTGTATAAATAAATAACCTCTAACTTATTGTTATTCATTTATTTTAATTGTTTTTTCTTTTATTTTTAATTGGTCTGAATATTGCCATAAGAGGGGGCTGATAAATATTTAGTTTTTTTGTTGGCTCTTATAAAAATATAAAAACTTCTTAAAGTTAATTTAAGATCAAGGGGAAATACATGAAATCCGATTTAGTAAACAAAAAGCATAGTACTTGGTGTTTAAATACATTGATACTTGGTTGCTCTCTTTTAAGTTTAAATACCTATGCAGCCGAGGTGAACAGTGAGTTTTATGGCTCATTGCGTTTAGGCGCTGACTATATTGATAGTGGCACAGCTGATGATGCTGCAAATGGTCGAGATTATTTAAGTAGAGTTGGTGTAAATGCTAATACTCAGTTAACAAATGATTTAACGGGTATTGCTAAAGTTGAATACGGTTTACGTGGTGATGACGGTGTTAACTTTAATCAAAATCAAAGTGCTGGTTTACGTCTTGCCTATGTAGGTATAAAAAGTAAATTTGGTACTGTTACTTACGGCTCTCAAACTATTATATGGCATCAATATGTTCGTAGTGCTTACTTTTCTGATGCATTAGATTCATTACGCCAAGGCGCTATTCGCGATGACGATATGTTGCAATGGCAAAAGTCATTCGATGCTTGGAAATTTGGCGCTGCAATACAAACCGAAGGTGAAGATGGTGATTCGATTGATCAATACCAAGTAGCAGCACAATATCACCATGAAAAATTAAAACTCCAAGCCGCGTTGATCGCAGATCAGCAAGGTGATAATACTGGGAACTTATATGGTGTTCGAGCTTGGTATGATATAAATGACACTATCACCGTGTCTGCATTTTATCAATTAGCAGAAGAAGATTTCGACATATATAGTGGAAATTCTTCTGGTAATGTTAAATTAGTATCAAGAAAAAACACTGATAATGTTGGCGGAGTGACGGCATGTATAGATGAAGAACGTTCAACTGCGGGTCTATATGCTAAATGGCGCCAAGGTGATAATCAAGTTCATGCACGTTATGCGATAAATGCGTGTGAAATTAAGGGCGATGTTAGATCAATTAAAGTAGAATATATCCGTTATCTTTCGAAGAATTTTAGTTTATGGACTTCTTTTGAACAATTAGATAACGACACTACGCGTTTACCTTCAACAGGTGAAAACATGTCGGAGCTACAAGTTGCGGCTAGATTTGATTTTTAATCGCTTAAATGTCAAATGTTCCACAACAAGTAATCTGTTAATTTTGTGTTGGTAAAGTAAATTGAGTTTTTAACAAGGTAATTTTTTTGAGCTATCAAGGTAAATTAAAACGTAAAAACTATATTACTTCCTTCTTGGTTGTTGTGGGATTATTGTCGGTTATTGAGATAACACAGCTGATAGGCATGCGTAATGCTTATCAGCAAATACATCAAGAATCTAGCCAACAACTCGATAACTTAGTGAGCTATATAGAGAATATTCTGAGTCGTTTTGATACAGTCCCCGAAGTACTATCTAAACAAGCTCTAATAACAGAAGTATTACTATCCCCTAGCGATCCTTCAAAGGTTAAAAGGCTAAATAAGTTACTAGCAGATATACGTCACATGACCCAAGCTTCTGATATTTACCTTATCGATAAATCTGGTATTACAGTCGCAGCTAGTAATTGGCTTTCATCAACTACATTTATTGGTATGAATTTTAAATTCAGACCTTATTTTAAAGATGCATTAAAAGGTCAGCTATCACATTATTATGCCGTAGGGTTAAGCGGTGGTAAACGCGGTTTTTATTACGCTTATCCAGTAATGGATAACAACACGGTTATTGGGGTTGTGGCATTAAAAGTTAGTATTGCCGATATTGAAGATCATTATAAAAAAACGGTATTGCATGACAGTTTTAATTTTTTAATTGTTGCACCAGATGATGTGATATTTATTTCAGACAGGCCTGAATGGCGTCTTAAAACCATTGGTGATTTATCTGAGAGTAAGCAGCGTAGTATTATTACGGGTAAACGATATGCAAATAAAGAAATTAAACCACTTAACGTTACAAAAGTGTCAAGTCACTATTTTCCACTAAAAGTGGACAGTAAATTATTAGCAATAAAAACAAATAAGCATAACGAGCAGGTGTATGCTTTACAAAAATTAATGAAAAACGTGAATTGGCAAGTGCATTTATGGCGTTCAACAAAACCAATAAATAAACAACGAGAGTTATTAATCATACAAAGTACAAGTGCTTATTTATTGTTGGTACTTTTAATTCTTTTTTCAAACGAGCGTTATAAAAACGCCCGAAGGCTTAAAGAATCTCAACAATTACTTGAAAAGAAGGTTGAGGTACGAACGGCGGATTTAAGTGCAAGTAATGTTAAACTTCATGAGGAAATAGCGCAGCGACAACAAGTGCAAATTCAAATGAATAAAATGCAAGAAGAGCTTATTCAATCAGAAAAATTAGCTGTTATTGGGAGTATGTCAGCCAGTATTAATCATGAAATTAACCAACCTTTAACAGCATTGCGTAGCTATTCTGAAAATGCATTAGCGTATCAAGAACGTGGAATGACAGATAAAGTAAAGAATAATCTTACGCTTATTATTGGGTTAGTTGATAGGTTAAGCGATATTGTTAGCCAGTTTAATAGTTTTTCTAAAAAAAGCACTGGTGTAGCAACCACAGTTAATGTTCATACCAGTATAATGGCAGCCATGAGTATAGTGAAGCATCAAGCTAAAGTGGGGAAAGTTGAACTCACCTGTGAACCGAGTGCAACATCTTCATTTGTGTTTGGTGATACTATTCGTTTTGAACAAGTGCTAGTTAATTTATTAAGTAATGCAATGCAGGCATTGAGTGAGCAAGAAGATAAGCGAATAAGAGTTTCTGTTTCTAACACTGAATCACGGGTTATTATTGAAATACAAGATAATGGTCCTGGAATTTTAGTGGATAATATTAATCGTGTTTTTGAAGCCTTTTTTACGACTAAAGATAATTTTGGGTTAGGTTTAGGCTTATCTATCTCACACCGCATTATTGAATCAATGCAAGGCCAAATTAACGTTAGTAATCATCCTGATGGTGGGGCAATTTTTACCATTAATTTACCCCGAAAGCAGGTTGATTAAGGATTTATATGGAAAGTGAACGTTTAAAAACAGTATTTGTGATTGATGATGAAGAGCATATAAGAAGTGCTATTGAACAATTATTTGAATTACAAGGATTTGAAGTAACAGCTTTTTCAGAAGCAAGCCAATTACTTGAACAGTTAAGTGATACCTGGGCAGGTATTGTTATAAGTGATATTAATATGCCGAAAGTTGATGGTCACCAACTTATGGAGAAAATTAAAGTTATCGACTTAGCTATTCCAACTATATTACTGACGGGGTTTGGTGATATATCCATGGCTGTACAAGCAATGCGTAACGGTGCTTATGACTTTATTGAAAAACCTTTTAATAATGATGACCTTGTCGATACAGTAAATCGAGCGTTAGAGAATCGCTCTTTAGTATTAGAAAACAGAAAATTAAAAAAAGAAATTGAAGCTCATTGTTTACCAGGCCCTCGAATTCTAGGGAACTCAGCTAATATCGTTCAAATGCGAAATATACTGAATCAAGTGATGGATGCTCCCGCTGACATTCTGATTGATGGTGAAACCGGAACTGGAAAAGAATTAGTTGCACGTTATTTACATGATCACAGCGTTCGCCGTGAAAGTAACTTTGTCGCACTCAATTGTGGTGCGATTCCTGAACATATTATAGAAAGTGAGTTATTTGGCGCTGAGCAGGGCGCATATACTGGCGCGGATAAAAAACGTATTGGAAAATTTGAATATGCAAATGGAGGTACTTTATTTTTAGATGAAATAGAAAGTACACCAATGGCATTGCAAATTAAGTTATTAAGAGTGTTAGAAGAGCGTAAAATTGTGCGCTTAGGTGGTAATGAAGGGATAGAGCTCGATGTTAGAGTTATCGCTGCTACCAAGGTCGACTTATTAGAGTTGTGTGAAGAAGGTCTGTTTCGCAAAGATTTATATTATCGTTTAAACTTAGTTAAAGTAGATATTCCGCCTTTAAGAGAGCGTATTGAAGATGTTCCACTACTATTCTTACATTTTGCTAGGATAGCTTCAGCTCGTTATAAAAAAGAGTTAATACCACTTTCGCAAGAACATAAAGCACAGCTATTAAGTTATGAATGGCCAGGCAATGTTAGGGAATTACGTAATTTAGCTGAGCGTTACATCTTATTAGGTGAATCTGCGGCATTTAACTTTAAAGAAAATACCCGCGCTAGTTTGATGAATAATGGTATGGGATTAACAAAACGAGTTGAATTTTTTGAAAAGTTTCTGATCGAAGAAGCGTTAGCTAATAATGAAGGCTGTATTAAAGATACGATGGAAGAGCTTAAACTAGCTCGTAAAACCTTGTACGATAAAATGAAAAAATATGAGCTAGAACGAACAACATATCAATAGTGATTAATGTACAGCCAGACTTATGAATATTTGCAATTGGCAGGTAACTTTCATTACTCTGCCAATTGCAATGTTGTACATTAATCAAAGTGATAGCGCAAAATAATGAAAGTAAAACACTCGATTAAAAATGAAGAATACCGTTACCGTTTGTCATCCTTGTAAAAATTCATATAAGGATTTGAGCACAGACATTTTAGCTTTATCTTCTTCATGCTCATGAGCAAGGTTTTCAATTTTAATCATAAACTCATCAAGTGATAAAATACCTTTACCACCATATTGCAGTTTGGTTTGGCAATATTGCTGCCATTTTTGTTGCTCTTCAGTAGATAAAGTATACGGGTAGTTTCTTGCTCTATAACGAAAAAGCAATACACTTAAACGTTCATCTTGAAACTGAAATGGATGATTCGCTAATTGCTCAGGTGTTAAACCACGTAAAATGTCCATTTGCGCTTTATCACCATGGCTAAAGAAACTGCCACCATATAATGCTTGTTCTGCATCGACATCTGTATTGTCAAAATCTGACGTCGCAAACACATCACTTAATTTATCTCGTAATTCAGCATGTTTTTTTAACGTTGCTAAATTTTCTAAACAAAAATCACGAGGAATTTTTAAACGTTGTGCATTCTCAGGTAACAAGGTTTTAGCTGGAGCAACAATAGGGCATTTATTAATGTGAATTAACTTAACAGGGATAGGTTTTTCATCAGGAGCTAAATCATCATAACGTGTATATAGGCGTGCTTTTATTTCTTCACTGGTTAATAACAGTAATGGTTCGATATCTTGCGCTAAATCGACACAGATCACAGCATTTTTATTTACAGGGTGATAACTAATAGGCGCAAACCAACTAGTACAACCGTGTGCCGATGATATTTTAGATGAGGTATGAACAACTGGCGTCATCTCAGCCACATTCAGTAGCTCAGCCACTTGCTTTTTATTTTTTAAGTTAAAAATAAAATCATAAAGCTTAGGTTGTTTATTTTTAATTAACTTCGCCATAGCAATAGTGGCATAAACATCACTCATTGCATCATGTGCTGACTCATGATTAATCCCATTGGCTTTTGTTAACAATTCAAGACGAAAACTTACAAATTCTTCACCATCACGTTCAACCGTTGGCCAGTTGATACCTTCGGGGCGTAAAGCATAACAAGCTCGCACCATGTCAATAATATCCCAACGGCTATTACCATTTTGCCATTCACGGGCATAAGGGTCGTAGAAATTGCGATAAAATAAATAGCGGCTTACTTCGTCATCAAAGCGAATATTGTTATAACCGGCCACACAGGTATTAGGTGTACTAAATAAATGATGAATACGACTCGCAAATTCAGCCTCAGTTAAACCAGCTTGTTGTGCTTTTTGTGGTGTAATACCGGTAACTAAGCACGCTTCAGGATGGGGTAAATAATCTACAGGAGGCTGACAATAGAACATTTCAGGCTCGCCAATAATGTTTAAATCAAGATCAGTGCGAATACCAGCAAACTGAGAAGGTTTATCAAACGCAGGTGAAATTCCCCATGTCTCGTAATCGTGCCACAAAATTGTAGGTTGTTTGTTAGCGTCCATTTGGTGTTATTACTCCATGCTTTAATATTTTATTATGCATTAATACTCAGTATTACTTTTTGTAGTTGATAATTTAATTATCGCTTTAGCTGACATGGTAAGCAACAATGAATTGAAAATGTTCACGAACAGCTATTTCTTTATTAGTGTGTTAATTAGACATGGGAGAGTATGTAGTGACTAAATCTAAGCTATTACAAACTAAGACAGTGAGGTTAAATATAGATTATTTTTATCACTTTAATCCGATATACATCGTTTTGTTTGCTTTGTGAACAGTTGTTGGGTTAATAATAAACGTATGATGTTATTTTTCAATTTAAATGAATAAAAATGAAAATAACGCTTGATCAAATATAATAAATCTCTACAATGCGCTCCAGTTCCAAGGGGTTCAGGCAAAACGAATCATCAACGGACTGTTTTAATAAGTTATCTACTTTCATTTAATGCTAAATAGTTAACTTAACGTTCACTTTTGATTTAAGTAATGAAGTGTTTAAGAGTTTGCAAAAACTTTTAAAAATATCAAAATAAAATGTTGACATTAAAACTCGGGAGCGTATGATACGCATCCTGCTTCGGGGCAACAGCAACGAGCAACGCAGATTAAGTTAGACTTAATCTGCTCAGGTGAAGAGCGAATGCGACTCTCATCTATATCGACTAACCTAGTTACTCGATATCTTCTTTAACAATTAGTTATCA